>PLST01000336.1:5101-18182 GCA_003164255.1 Acidobacteriaceae bacterium
GCAAGTTCCACCAAACAAGGGGGCAGAGAAGAGGCCCGGGGCTGAAGCCCGGCGTAATCGTCTCACTTCATTCAGGGGCCTCGACCCACGTTGTGGGTGCCCCGCCTCTGCTCCCTCCGCCTAGTCTCCCGGGACCAATCTTCTCTGCAGGGCTTCGAGCGTCTGGCCTTTGGTCTCTGGGTAGACGAAGAGCACGACGAAGAACTGCACGACCGTCATCACGGCAAAAAATGCGAATGGCGTTTGCGTGTGGAAGGAGTGGACGACGACGGGAAACTCGAGGGCAATCAATGCGTTCATGAACCAGTGGCTGGCTGAGCCCACGCCCTGGCCTTTGGAGCGGACGGAGGTGGGAAAGACTTCGCCAATGTAGACCCAGATGACCGCTCCCTGGGAGATGGAGAAGAACGCGATGTAGGTGACGAGGATGGCGAGCAGCGAACTTTGATGCGAGTTGGTGTAGAAGACCCAGGCCACACCGGCAAGACAGGTTGAGCATCCGGCCGCTCCGATGAGCAGGAGAGTTTTGCGGCCGAGCTTGTCAATGAGCGACATGCCGATAATGCAGAACGTGAAGTTTGTGGCTCCGATGGCGATGGCCTGCTGGTCGCTTGAAATCTGGCTGAATCCTGCGGCGGCAAAGATGTTGTTGAGGTAGTAGAGGATGGCGTTGATTCCGGCGAGCTGGTTGAATGCGCCGATGGAGATGGCAAGGAAAAGTGGGTAGCGGTACTTCCAGCGGAAGACGGGCTCGTGGGCGACGGCGTGCTCCTGCTGGAGCGCGGAACGAATGTCTTCAAGCTCGGCCTCGGGGTTTTCTTCGCCCATGAGCTTGAGGACAGCGAGGGCTTCGTCAATCCTGTTGCGGGAGGCGGACCAGCGCGGACTGCGGGGAATGCCGAAAAGGAGGGCGAGGAAGACGACGGCAGGGATTCCTGCGATACCGACCTGCCAGCGCCATTCGGTTGCGCCCAGATGCATGGTGCGAATGACGTAGTTGGAGGTGTAGGCCACCATGATGCCGAAGACGACATTGAGTTGGAAGGCCGCCACGAGACGTCCACGCCACTTTGCCGGGGCCAGTTCGGCGATGTAGACGGGGCCTAGGACGGAGGAGGCGCCGATGCCGAGTCCGCCGATGAAGCGAAAGATCATGAAGGAGGACCAGCCCCAGGCCAGGCCGCAACCGACGGCGGAGACGACATAAAGGATGGCGGTGATGCGGAGGGTTTCGCGGCTGCCGAGCCTCTGGCCGATGCTTCCTGCGCCGAGCGCGCCGATGACGGTGCCGACGAGGCCGATGGCCACGGTGAGGCCCTTTTCCTGGGGGCTCAGGCCATAGAGTCGGACCAGGGCATCGATGGCGCCGGCGATGACGACAGTGTCAAAACCGAAGAGCAGGCCGCCGAGGGCGCCGGTGAGAGTGGCTTTCATCAGGTTGGAATTTGGCCGCATAAGCTCCGATCCGTGGGGAATCCCAAACCATCCTACAGACTGGGCAGGCAAAGGGGCAAAGCGAAGGGCTGGCGCGGGTTGCGGCGCGCNNCAGGAATTAGACGCGCATCAGGGTCTGGAGGCGATGGCCAGGATGCGACAGCGGCGCTTTCCGGCGGGGCTCCAGTTGAGAGCAATCTCGCTTTGGACGCAGGCACAGTCGCCGGTTGCGAGCACTTCCTGCAAACCGCCGGAGTCAAGCAGCAGGCTGCCTTCAAGGACATAAATAACTCCGCTGGCCCCACGCAGGCACTCGGCAGCCGAGGAGGCTCCTCCGGGAGCGAATTCGATCATCTGGGTGAGGAGGCTTGGATTGGCGGCTGCGTTGAGGGGCGTGATCCTGATGGACTCCGGCCCGCGGGATGCGGCTTCAAGGTGCGCCCTTCGGGTGATGGAGAGGGTGTGGCGGCCGGACTCCGCAAAAAAGTGGCTCATGCCGANNAGCTTGGAGAGCAGGGCCGTGGAGAGGCCGGTTTCAGCGGCGAGCTGGGCGAGGGTGAGGCGCTTCTGGTTGCGCAGGGCACGCAACTTGAGGCCGATGCAATAGGGCTCCAACAACCATTGGGCGTAGGCGACGGTCTTGGACATGGAGACTCCGTTTGAAATCCGGTAAAATTTTGAGAGATGAATCCGAACTGTGAACGATTCTCACCGGCAATCCGGATTGGACATTGGAAGGATTTCTGAAGTTTTTCCCTTGGGCCCCTGTTGGGCAACTGTGCGAGGGCTGGAGGCCACTCCGGCCGAATTTTTTTAAGAAAGGCAATTCCCCCCATGATTCGTTTTTCTGTTTTGACCTCGATGATTCGCAAGAGCACCCGCGGTTTAATCAAGAGCGCCATCGGCGTAATATTGACGGCCGCGATGTGCGCTGGCATTCAACTGCCCGCGCAGGACAAACCAGCGGCCAACCCCGCTCCCGACGTGCTGGTGTTGAGCAACGGCGATACGCTGCACGGCAAGTTCGTAAGCTCGATGGGAGGCAAGGTCACATTTCATAGCGATCCACTTGGCGATGTGACGGTGGGCTGGGACAAGATCAAGGAACTGCACTCGAGCCAGAAGTTCGCGGTGCTCGACGACAAGGCGAAGGCAATGGGCAGGAAGGCATCGACGCAGGTGCCTGTGGGTACGGTTGAGGTGGAAAACCAGACGCTGACTGTACACGTGGACAATGCGGCCGTGGAGACGTTTCTCACCAAGAGCGTGGAAATCGTGACGGACGAAGCGACCCTCGATAAGCAGATCCACCGGTCGCCGGGCTTCTTTGCGGGCTGGAATGGCGCAGCCACGGCCGGCGCAACGCTGGTGGCAGCCACACAAAACCAGTACACGGTTTCAGGCGGCATTGGACTGGTGCGCACGGTACCAACGGTGAGCTGGCTTACGCCGCGCGATCGCACTTCGTTTGACTTTAGCGGCTCGTTCGGCCAGATCACACAGCCCGGCTATCTCTCCGGCACAACGCCGGTGCCGGCAGTGGTGACGAAGTCAGAGATTTACCACGGGGACGCGGAGCGGGACGAGTATCTTTCGCCCCGGTTCTTCGCGCTGGGGCAGGTGGCCTTTGACCACAACTACAGCCAGAGTCTTTCGCTGCAGCAGATCTATGGCGGCGGATTTGGCTGGACGGCCTTGAAGACAGCGAAGCAGGAAGCGGACCTGAAGGGCACGGCGCAGTACGAGAAGCAGCAGTTTAGTATTGGCGGGGCGGCAGCCAACAAGAACCTGATCGGATCGACCTTCGCGGCGAGCTACCTGTTGCATGTGAAGCTGTTCACGTACACGCAGGGGATCGCATACATTCCGGCGTACAACGATTTCCGCGCATATTCGGCCAATGAGACCAACACCTTTGCGTTCCCGGCCTACAAGCGGTTGAGCTTCTCGGTTGGAACGATGGACAGCTACTTGAACGACCCGCCCGTGCAGGCGCAGCCACTGACTCAGCCGCCGACCAAACGGAACTCGTTTCAGTTCACGATGGGGTTCACGTACGCCTTCAAATCGACGTACTGATTTCTGCTGAACAGGTGCAAGCAAAGGCAAACAGGGGCCCCGGCGCTGAAGCTGGGGCCTTCTTGTTGGCGGCCAAGAAGTCGTGTTTGCCGTTTTGCACCCGATTTGCAGCAAAGCCGAGAGGATTGTTTGAGTTGCGGCGAGGGCATTTGTTTACCATAATGGTACTAAGTAACCACTTTACATGACTAAAGGCGCAAGAAATTGCACAAGACGGCTCCCCTAAAGCTGGTTTGAAGCGGATAATCAATTAACAAAATACAGAGCTCATTTGAGCGATTGACGTTCAGAGAGCGCGCAGCAAACTTTTTCCCCGGATATTACTCCTGCGGGGGCTGACAGCCATTGCAGGCGAATGGCTTTTGCCTTGGGCGGAGGTCGAAAACGTCGGCGTCCTGGTTCGCCAGGTATCCGAAGAACTGTGTTGGTTCGAATGCAGCAGATCACGGCAGAGCCAGGGTTTTCTGAAACGTCGGGATTTGTGTTCGCGGGCTTCCGGTTGGAAGCCGACGGCACGTTGTTGCGCGGCGATCGCGCGATACACCTGCCGCCGAAGGAACTGGCGGCGCTGCGGTTTCTGGTGACGAATCCGGCGCGTGTGGTGACGCCGCAAGAGCTGCGGCAGGCTCTGTGGGGGGACATCAACGTGACAGCCGACAGCATACCCAAGTGCATGTCGTCTCTGCGGGCGCTGCTGGAGCCGGAAGAGTGCATCCAGACAATCTACAAGCGCGGCTACCGGTTTGTGGCCGAGGTGCGGAGCAACGGCCACGACGGGGCAGGAACACCGCCGCGCCTGGCGATTCTGCCTTTTCAAACGGGATACGGCGTGCCTGAGTACCTGGGTGCGATGGTTGCCGAAGAGACGATGGCGCGGCTGAGCGGCGCGCGTCCGGCAGCAGTGCTGGTGCTGGCGCAGGACTCGGTTTTCACGCTGGCGCGGCGGGGGCTGACGGCGCTGGAGACGGGCGAGGCGCTGAAGGCTGACCTGGTGCTGGCGGGGACACTGAGCGCACTGCCAAAGCACTACAGGCTGCGGGCGGAGATGATCCGGGTGGCAGACGGAATCCAGATCTGGGTGGAAGATCTGTTGGTGGACCGGGACCGGATGGCGGGCCTCGAGGACGAATTAGCGGAGCGGTTGGTCTTCCGCCTTGGTTCGACAGGGTCGGGCGAAGCGGCGAAAGCGCAAGGAAATACGAGCGGGGAAGGCTTGACGATCCGCGCAGTGGCGCAGGGTGAAGGGTTGGACGGAATTGCGAGCGACGGGGAGCGACGCCAGGCATACGAGATCTTCCAGCGGGCGCATTATGAGTGGCAGAACTCAAAGCGGCACCAGATGCAGGATGGATTGCAGCATCTGCTGCGCGCCACGGAATTGGATCCAACGCTGACCGGAGCGCGGGTTGACCTGGTGAATCTCTGCGTGATGCAGGGATTCTATGGATTCATGGCTCCAACCGTGGCTGCGGATATTGTGCGCCGGACTGCGGAAACGACGCCGGACCTAACCGAAGGCGCTGAAGCGATTTTGCCTGCGCTGGGTTGGATGCAGTTCCATGTGGACCGCGATCTGTCAGCGGCGCTTTGGGCCATGGCGCGCTCGGCTCATCTGCCGCATAGCTCGTCGATCACGCGGGTGCGGAGCTTGTTTGCGTTGAGCAGGCAACGGTTTGGCGAGGCCATTGAGATTCTGCACGATGCGATCGCGCTGGACCCTTATTCTCCGTGGCTGCATGCGCGGCTGGGATGTGCGCTGCACCTGGCGGGCGAACGGACCAAGAGCCTGGAAGCATGCATGCGCGCATTGGAAAGGTTTCCAGAGCATGAAGGCGCGCAGCTCTATGGGACCGTGATTCTGGCCTATAACGGAGAGACGCGGCGCGCGACCGAAATGGCGCAGGAGTTGGCGCAGCGGCTGCCTCACTTCGATCTTGCGGCGGCGGTGCGTGCCTATGCGCTGGCCTGTGCCGGTCAAAGAGACGAAGCTCGAACCATTCTGGAACGGCTGCAATGGCTGGGCCGGGAACGATTCTTGATGAGAGCGTTTATGCCGGAGGCGTACCTGGCCGTGGACTTGCCCCACGAGGCTTTGGCGGCATTGCAAGCCGCGAATGCAGCACGTTGCCCATGGTTCTTCGAAATGCTGGCCGATCCGTGCCTGAAGGCGCTCGACGGGTCGCCCGAGTTCGAAGAGATGAAGGCGATTCTCCCCGCCATGGAAGCCGAAGCCGCGCGCGGCGCCGAATCAACCCCCTGAACATCTGTGACCTTCAGCAAGAAATGCCGGGCGCGTCACTTGCCCTGGCGCGAGGCGGCAGTGTAATTTGGGCCAGCCGATGCTGATGACCGAGATTTGCGCGTGAATTCCACTTCGGCAATCGGGGAGGATTCGGATGGAACGTCGCAGTTTGCTCAAGACACTTTCAGCCGCGGCAGCCGCGGGCGCAGCGGCCACGCTTGGCGGGCGCACCCTTTCAGCCGAGGCGGCCGCGGGTGTTGCCGCAACCATGGGCGCGGGCGGGCCGGTTGCGCAGGCACGGGACGCAGCCCGCAAGGGCATGCCGCCTTTGAAGATCACCGACGTGAAGGTGATTGCCACAGCGCCTGCCGGCTCCAACTGGACCATCGTGAAAGTGGAGACCAACGAGCCGGGACTCTACGGTCTGGGCTCAGCCACCCACCAGGAGATTCCGCAGGCAGCGCAGGCCTACATCGAGACGCGGTTGAAGCCGTTTGTTGTGGGAAAAAACTGCGACGAGATTGAAGACATCTGGCAGTCGGCGTACGTGCAGCAGTATTTTCGCTCAGGCCCGGAGAGCAACAACGCGCTTAGCGGCATCGACGGCGCGCTCTGGGACATTCTTGGCAAGCGGCTGGGCGTGCCGGTGTACCAGTTGCTTGGCGGCAAGGTGCGGGCGGCGGTTCCGCTTTACGGACACGCCTCCGCCATGGAGCTGCCCGATCTCGAAGACCAGGTGCGCAAATATATCGAAGAGGGCTATCAGTGCGTGCGTATCCAGGTGGGGGTGCCGGGATGGTCTGGCTACGGCGTCTCCGGCGCAAAAACTTCAGCGGCCACGCAGGCATTGCGGCCGGATGGCGTGTCGCCGTCTCCGGTCTTCGATCCCGGACGTTACCTGACGCGCACTATCCAGATGTTCGAGTACATTCGCTCGAAGGTGGGCTTCGACATCGGGCTGGTGCACGACGTCCACGAGCGGCCCGCGCCCAACCAGTCGATTGAACTGTGCAAGGCCGTGGAACAGTACCGGCCGTTCTACATGGAAGACCCGCTCAGCCCTGAAGATGTGGGCTGGTTCCAGATCTTTCGGCAGGAGACGTCTGCGCCGCTGGCGATGGGCGAATTGTTTACCAATCGCAACGAGTGGCTGCCGCTGGTGGCCAATCGCTGGATCGACTTCATCCGCTGTCATCAGTCGGCCATGGGTGGCCTGAACATGTGCCGCAAGGTTGCGCACTGTTGCGAGTTCTTCGATGTGCGCACGGCGTGGCACGGTCCGGCCAACGTTGACCCGGTGGGCCACTGCTACAACCTGCATCTCGACCTGGCCACGCCGAACTTCGGCATCCAGGAAGAGACAAAATTCGACGACAAAGTCCGCGAAGTCTTTCCTGGCGCACCAGACATCCGGAAGGGCTACATGTACGCGAACGACAAGCCAGGCTTCGGCATCGACATCGACGAGGCAGCGGCGGCCAGGTATCCCTACAAGGAGCCTTATGAGGAACGCGGCAACGACCGGTTGCTGGATGGGACGATAGTTCGACCTTGAGCGTGCGGCCGTAAGCGCACGGCCGTAGCCGATGCGGGCCAGCATTGCAGCCCTTGTTCGCTCGCACGGATTCTCTTACATCGAAGACATCGGTTACCGGGAGATCGCGTCCAGGTTCGGGAGTGCGATTCAAGGACTCGCGCCCGGACAGGCCGGCCTTCATGTTGTCCACGCCAGGCACTAGGGTAATTCTGTCCATTTTTTTCACATTTTCCCTGATTTTCTGGTTCGGAGTGTGCAATTCAGTACATCATTCATCAGCTCCCGTCACTCAGAATGTAGAGCGTAGCCTCTATTGCCTTGGAGACTTCCATCATCAACATCGTTCCGTCGCAGTCAACTTGGCACAGGAGAACAGTACATTATGGATTTCCTCATCTCAGTTGGTCACAACTTCACGACTGTCCAGTTCATGGTTGCCGGTATTGTGCTCGTGGTTCTGTTCCTTGTGGGTCTTAGCGCTTTCAAACTACGGCGCTGGCAACGCAACGCGGCTCGCCGCGAACATTACGTGTCAGATTACGACCGCACCTCTAGCGGGTTCGGCTCCGCGCACCTGATCGGAGGAAATTCGGCCAATGGTGCAAGCCCTGTCGAGGCCTCCAAGACCGATGGACTCAGCGTCTCCGAACGGGAGTGGATTGTCACAGAATGGCAAGCGATTCAATCGAATTCTGCGAATCATCCCAGGACCGCTCTGATTGAAGCCGACGATCTGATCAGTGCGCTTCTTGAAACGAGCGGTTGTTACGAGACCGGCTTTGAACAGCGCGAAGGCGGCGTTTCTGTCGACGGTGAGAGCGTGATGGAAAACTACGGTTTCGCGCACTCCATTGCTGCCCAGTATGGGCCTATAGAGCCGACGAGGGAAGAGTTAGCCGCGGCGATGATCAAGTATCGCGACATCTTCGATCACTTCCTGCAGATGCCAGAACGGCCGGTAATAGAGCCGCTGCATGAAACCAGGCTTGAAGCCAAAAGGGGCATGGCCGGGGTTCCAGCAATGTGAACCGGCCCGGGACGCGGATCTCCCGGAGGGGCGGGCAAACAAAACCAGTCGTGGCTGCAACTCGAGAGGTTTGCAGGGCAGAATCCTGGATCCTGATGCTCGCGGGGATGGTCACTCAAGCGACCACCCCTGGGTTCGCCGAGACTGCACCGATCCGCAAAGTTCATCTGGCTCTCCGCCGCTGGGAAGAGCGCAATCCGCAGATTGGCAGGCCTTGGGTAGCCTCTGAGGTGATCCCCATCCGGAATGTCTACAATTGACCATACACAAAATGGAAGATGCCCTACCATCGAGGCTGGAACTTCCACCATGACAAGAGAACTTGAACCCCATGACTATGTCACCGTCGAACAAGCGGCCCGGCTAAAGGGTGTGAGTCGGGATACGATTCACACCCTGATCATCAGTGGAAAACTCCCGAGCGTTCTACCTAATTTTGTCCAGCAGGTCAGCCGCCGTCATCTTGATCAGCTTGTGCTGAACGGCGATGAAAGTCTCAGCCTCATCTAAATTGAGTGACGAACGCAGACAGGGCCAAAGCCCCTGCAGATTTCGCTCGACCGCACATGCGGCCGCTCAGCAACTGCTAATTCTGCGACGGGCGTTCTGCATGGCCAATCACCAGGATCTCGACTGGAGCCTTGCGCGGTTCCAGCTTGAGCCCAAGCTGTTCCCGAAGGGCCGTAAAGATTGACGTTGTGCTGTCTTCCGGCGCAGATGCATTCAGGCCATTGGGGCCCATGGCGACTCCACTCAAGGCGAAATTGTAGCGTCCTTTAAGCCCAGTCTCGTCGATCACCAGGCGATTGCCGACCTCGTCGAAGTGGGACAGCCAATCGACCATCCTGGTCATTGTGCAGTCGCTCCCAGTGAACTGATCAGGTCCTGTTAACCTCACGAGCGGGAAAGGCTGTTTCGAACCCGCCGGACTCTGGGCGGCCTCCTTCATCTTGTGGCCGCCGGCTGAAACCACTAACGCGTAAACGGGAAGGGCATCCGTTTTGAAGCTGACCTTCAATTGGAATCGATCTGCGAGGAGCGACTGAACCATCAGCCTGTATTGGTCCATCAATTCTTCGGCGCTTGCGCCTCCAAGGGCCGCGGTCTCAGTGTCTCCCACCGTCGCCTCAACGTTGAAGAAGTCTGAGCTCATCCAGCTCGACGCGCCAACCAGCTGATCGGCCGTCCTGGTGTGATACGCGAATTCGATGAGATCCCTGAGGGAAAAATGCCGTGCGACAAAGCGGCCCGACGAGATTTGAAAGGCGGGTCTCGACTGGAGGTCAATGTCCGGCTTGATGGTTGCCACTTCAAATGAAGGCAGCGTACTGCCGCCGGGGTGGAGCAGCTGTCCCTGAGCGGGCTCAAGAGCGCCGAGCGTCATGAATCCGGCGACCAACAGAGCCGCGCCAAGGAACGTGTTTCCCCGTCCAGCATGACTACGCATCGATGTGAATGACCTCATCAAGCAGAAGCGCCGCGGCGCGAACGCTTCAGCTTATCAAAGGATGACATACCGGGGATGACACACCGGGACACCGGATGAAAAAAGATGTAAACCGCAAAAATGCTCTTCCCATAGAACACCGAGTGGTGTATGCTCCCTTCCATAGATGTTCGAGTGGAGGGCTTGCCGATGAGCAAGAAACATCAGTCGGACGGAGAGATGCTGAAGGGCACGCTGGACATGATGATTCTGCGTACCCTCGTGACTGGAGACGCGCACGGTCACACGATTGCGAAGGTGATCGAGCGTATGTCAGAGAATGTTCTGGAAGTGGAACAAGGCTCGCTCTATCCGGCCCTGCATCGACTCGAGGATCGCGGTTGGGTAACTTCCTACTGGGGAGCGAGTGAGAACAACCGCAAGGCGAAGTTCTATCGCCTTGCTGCCGCGGGCCGAAAGCAGCTGGTGCGTGAAACAAGCAGATGGCGGCAGATGATCCGCGCGATCGGCCTGGTGATGGGCGAAGAAGCCATGGCAGATGGAGGCACTGAATGAGCTGGCTCAGGTTCTTTCGGCGCGGCCGGGCGGATGCTGAACTTCAAGAGGAAATCGAGGGCTTTCTGGCTGAGGAAACCTCCGACAACATTGCGCGTGGAATGAGACCGGAAGAGGCGCTCCGCCACGCACGCATCAAGCTTGGAAATCCGCGAGGCGTTCGCGAGACCCTGTGGCGGCAAAACACGATCTCGATGGTGGACACCATCGGGCGCGACCTGAGATACGCGACCAGAACACTGACTCGGACGCCGGGTTTTTCACTGATCGCGATCTCCGTGATGGCCTTGTGCATCGGGGCCACGACTTCACTCTTCACCGTGGTGCGCTCGGTACAGCTAAGGCCTCTTCCATTTCGCGACCCTGGCCGGCTGGTGATGGTCTATGAGCATTTCCGTGACGCCTCCAGCAACCAGGAGGGGTTCAACTACAACCCCGTAGCGCCGGCCGACTTTTTCGATTGGCGCGCGCAGACTCACGGCTTTGAAGACATGGCCGTGTGGCGCTATTGGCATTTCAACCTGACCGGAGAACGGGGAGAGTTGCCGGAAGATGTGAGCGCGCGCGGCGGGAGCTGGAATCTTTTTCCGCTGCTCGGAGTTCATGCAGCCATCGGGCGCACGTTTAATGAGAGCGAAGATCGTCTTGACGGAACGGCCGTCATGCTCACGTGGAATCTTTTCGAGAGGCGGTTCGGTGGGAATGCTTCGATTGTCGGCAGCCAAATCCACCTCGATGGGAAACCATACACGGTGGTCGGCGTACTTCCACAATGGTTCACTTATCCCGATGCCAAGGTGCAGGTTTGGGTCCCGTATCTTTCGGGCCTGCCGGCGGCTGTCGTGCAGCATCACGATTTTCACTTCAGCCGCGTTGTGGCGCGCTTAAGGCCGGATGTGAGCCTGGCCAGCGCCCTGGCCCAGGTGGAGGCGGTGCAATACCGGCTCCATTCGCAATATCTGAATGCGCCGGTGGCTGAAGATGTGGCGGCACGGACCATCAACGACGACCTGGCACGAAATGTGAAGAAGCCTCTGCTGATCCTGATGTGCGCGGTTGCCTGCATGCTGTTGATTGGCTGCCTGAACGTTGCCAATCTGCTGGTAGCCCGCGGAGCAGCACGGCAAAAGGAGATGGCGATCCGAGGTGCGCTGGGCGCACAGCGGCTGACGCTCATCCGAGCGCAGATGATGGAAAGCTTGTTGATTTGTTTCGCCGGTGGCGCTGGCGGGGTCTTGTTGTCGCTGTCGGCCACTCGATGGTTAACAAGCACGTGGAAGAATTTGCCCAGCGCCGCGGACATCCACGTCGACGGCGTTGTGCTGGGATTCGCCTGCGCGGTGGCCTTTTCCGCGGCGCTGCTAGCCGGTCTGCTTCCGGCCATTTCATCGACAGGCAAGGCGGCCTTTGCCTCGCTCCAGGCATCATCGCGGACCGTCAGCGGGAACCTCTCCCGCTCGGCAATACGCAAGACACTGCTGACTGTGGAGATTGCCGCCACCGTGGTGTTGTTGATTGGCGCGGGGCTGTTGCTCAGGAGCTTTGTTCGCCTGCGTAGTGCCGACGTGGGATGCGTGACCGAAAATGTATTGACTATGAATTACAGTCTTACGGCGCAGAAATACGGCAGTCCAGAAAAGGCGAACGCCTTTAACGAGAGCCTTCTGGAAAAACTCCGCGCGCTGCCCGGCGTGCGTGGCGTTGCCCTGGGTTCAACTCTGCCTGGAGAAGGATATGGCGGCGACGATGTTTTCACGATCAAGGAACATCCTGCGCCAAAACCCGGCGCGTGGTTGCCCGACGCTCTCACACGTTGGGCCGATCCCGGTTATTTCAGCGTGTTGCAGATTCCCTTGCTGAAGGGGCGTTTTTTCACGAGCGACGATCGTTTGGACCAATCAAAGAAGGTGATCATAAGCCGGCAGCTTGCCCGGCAATATTTCCCCGGCGAAGATCCGATGGGCAAGACGATTCACGTGCCGGCGTACAAAGACAGCGACTACGAAATTGTTGGCGTGGTCGGCGACACGCTCTTCCAAGTGGGTGTGCCAGTGATGGCAACCATGTATTTTCCGATGCTTGTTGGAGATATTGACAACGGTAAGTCGCTCGCGATTCGCACTGACGCTGATCCGTTGGCAACCTCAATTCCAGTGCAAAAGCAGATTGCCTCGCTCGATCCCGAACTGCCCGTTTCCGATGTGCAGACGATGCAGCAGGCCATTGGCGATTCGCTGGGCAATGCCCGCTTCAGCGCCAGCCTGGTGCTGACCTTCGCGGTGCTGTCGCTGCTTCTGGCCTCGGTGGGTTTGTATGGCGTGCTCTCCTACCTGATGACGCAGCGCACAACGGAACTTGGCGTTCGCATGGCTTTGGGCGCGCAGAGGGATCATGTGCTGCGGCTGATCCTGTTTGATGGATTGCGGCCGGCAATCATTGGGTTGGCGCTCGGATCGGCAGCCAGTGCAGGAATCACGCAGCTGATCCGCTCCATGCTGTATGACACCAGACCGCTTGACCCCGCTGTCTACGCAGTAGTGACTCTTACGCTGCTGATGGTCGCGACTTTGGCCTGCATGATTCCTGCATGGCGAGCCTCACGATTAGATCCAATGCAGGCACTCAGGGCCGAGTAGTCTGCTTCAAGGCCTGCACCGGCGGCTAATCGCCGAGGCGCGAATCGAGCGTCGTTGGGGGCACGTTCAGGGATTCCGGATGTATCACCGGCAGCCCGACAGTTATTCGTCATTAATTCACCGC
>PLST01000132.1:0-211 GCA_003164255.1 Acidobacteriaceae bacterium
CGAAGAGCTGGTCCACCAGTTCCTCCTGGATTCGGATATTGCGCGCCAGCAAATACGCTGCGAACTGCTCTGAGAATGCGCCCCGTCTGCTTAGCTCAGCGTTCATTGCTTCATTGTCGATTTCGAGGAGTTTGCAGTCCGTCATTGCCGTAGCAGAGCCCGAGCGCAATGTTTGCCCAGCCAGACCGCAGTATCCCAGAAACTCTCCCTC
>PLST01000132.1:290-8137 GCA_003164255.1 Acidobacteriaceae bacterium
TGTATCAGAAAAGCGATCTCCAGACGTGTTCACTATTGCTCTACATCGACAAGAATTTCCAGACGATGAAAGGGTGCGGGGCGGGTCACTCCGCATTCTGTGGGGTGAGGTCACCTTGCTTATCACATGCTCCCTATTGATCAGACTCGGACGATGCTTGCGGATAGAGTCAAGTGCGTAAGGGCAGTTAGAAGAAGGTCCCGACAAGACAACGGGAATGCATGGAAACACTAGACCCCTTATGGTGGCTGATCAAGCCGGGCTGGTCTTTACGGCTGCACACAGCATCCCACGCACCACACGGAATCGCAGACAGCTTAAGGGGAATCACATGCGCGGACTCAAAGTTTTCCTCGGCAGTACAGTGTTGCTCGCGGGCCTGGCGCTGGCGCCAGCGGCTAACGCGCAGGTTTTTGTCAACATAGGCGTTCCACCCGTTTGTTCGTACGGCTATTACGACTATTCACCCTACGCCTGCGCCCCCTATGGATTTTACGGGCCGGGCTACTTCTACAACGGCATCTTCCTGGGCATGGGTCCCTGGGCCGGCTGGGGCTATGGCCACGGCTGGGGCGGACATCGCTTCTCCAATGATGGCGGCGGAAGCTATCGCGGCGGCGGCGGAGCCATTGCGAATCGCAGCAACTATGCCCGTGGCGGCGGCGGAGCAGCCGTACGCAGCACCAGCGTATCGCGCTCTGCGCCGGCAGTATCCCATGCAGGCGGAGCAGCAAGGCCAGCAGCAGGTCATGCCGCGGTTCAACATAGCAGCGGCGGTGGTGGTCAAGTTCGGGGTGGTGGCGGCGGCGGCGGCCAAGCCCGGGGCGGCGGTGGTGGCGGTGGTGGTCACGCCGGTGGCGGTGGTGGTGGTCATGCAGGCGGCGGCGGCCGCAAGTAACCTGTAGCTATTGCACGAGCCAGTTGGGTTGTGCTGGAGACGGCGGAGCAAACCTGCTCCGCCGTTTTGTATTTGCAGCGGCGCTTAGGCAGTTCGCGGCGTCTTTTGAATAGTGCTTTGCGGACGGTGGTTGGCGGGGATGACAGCGCTCGCGAGCGGATATCGATGAAAGGGTTCGCGCGGATGGCGTACTTTCTCGGGTCGGCGCCAGGCTCATTTCATGACGATGCTCCACAGGACCGCGTTTTGTGCTGCGCTTTGCAACATGCCGGCCCGTTCCCTCTTCATAAAACTCGAAGGAACGAGGAGTTTGCTGGGGAGAAAGTGCAATTGCCAAAGCGTGCGATGAAAGCAAAGCTCATTCAATGCGCAAGGCGCGTACCGGATCAATGGAGGCCGCCCGCCGCGCGGGAATGATACCGGCGACAGCAGCCGCGAGCACCAGCACGCCAATGGCGATAGCCATCACCGGTACATTGACGCTGGTGATCTCATAGAGCTGCGACTTGACGTAGCGCACGCAGAAGATCGCCACCGGAACGCCGATGGCAAGGCCGGCGACGGTTTGCAGCATGACTCCGCGCATGATGGTCGCGACGACGCGGCTGCGTGCCGCTCCCAGCGCCATGCGGATGCCGATCTCCGGCGTGCGGCGGACTACAGCATAGGCCGTGACGCCATAAAGACCGATGGCGGCTAGCAGAAGCGCAAGCATCCCGAAGAGGGACGTGAGGCGCGCGATCAGCCGCTCCGAGATGAAGCGATCGTCAATCTGCTGCTGNNTGGATGACCAGTGCGCCCGCGTACATGGATTGGTCTTTGTCGATAGAGTCGTCGGGATCGTTGGCGCTGCCGGCGCGTTGCGTGAGCGGAAGAAAATACATTGCGTGGTTTTTCCAATAGACGCTGGTGTAGGTGGTGTCTTCCACCACGCCCACAATCTCATGCGCTCCATCGTGGCCGGCCTGGCCGGGGCCGGAAAAACCAAAGCGATGGCCAATGGGGTTGCGGTTGCCGAAGAACTGTTTGACGAACTCCTGATTGACGACGGCGACGGGCGGGGCATTCAGCGTGTCCTGCAACGTGAAGCCGCGGCCCATCACGACGTGAGTGCCGACCGAGTCGAAGTACTCCGGGGTGCCTTTCACCCAGGATGCGCCTTTGTTGATGTCGTTCTCGCCCTGAACCTTTACGCCAGAGCTCCAATTGTTATCCTCCATGGGCGTGTAGGTGGAAAGTCCGACTTTGAGAACGCCGGGGAGGGCGTGGAGGCGGTCTTCGATGGTCTGATAGAGGGGCTCGACTTCAGTGTTTTTGTAGCCGGCCGCTTGCGGATTGATGTGGGCGATGTAGCGGTTGGTTGTGTCGAGTTTCATGTCGACGTTTTCGGCCTTGCTGAGGCTCTGCGCAAACAGGCCTGCGGCAACCAGCAGCACGAGCGAGAGCGCGGCCTGCAGGACAACGAGAGCGCGCTGCAGCACGGATGCGCCGTGCGCGGTTGTGCGCGCGTTGGAACGCAGGGCTTCAGCAGGCTGGGTGCGCGCGGCCATGAGCGCCGGCGCAAGGCCAAACAGGATTCCCGTAACCAGCGAAAGCCCAAAAGCAAAGCCGATGACCAGCAGCGAAGGCGAAGGTGTCACTGGCATGTTGTGCTGATCAGGAAAGGCGAGCGCCAGCAGCGCGTGCGCTCCCAAATAGGAGACGATGAGTCCGAGCAAGCCGCCGAGAACGGAGAGAAGAACGCTCTCAGTAAGTAGCTGGCGCACAATACGGCTGCGCTGCGCGCCCAGCGCTGAGCGGATGGAAAGCTCAGCGCGGCGGCTCATGCCCCGCACCAGCAGCAGGTTGGCGATATTGGCGCAGGCGACCAGAAGGACCAGCGCGGCAATCCATTGCAGCAGCTTCAGGTGGTCTTTGTAATCGTCCTGCATGTTCTGGATACCGCCGCCGCCAGGTGTGAGCACCACGTGGGTTCGGGGGAGGGCCTTTTGGGCGCGCGGATCGGTAAATGTCTTGAGCGGCGTAAACTGCTGCTTGAGCAGCGCGCTGGCCTTGGCCTGAAGGGCCGGCAGGGACGTTCCCGGCTTGACGCGACCGATGATGTAGGCCCACTCAGAATCGGGATTGTTGAAGTACGGTGCGCCCATGACTGCGTCCATTGAATTCATGGGAAGGAAGTACTTGGGCGGATTGGTGTCGATGCGGTCGCCGTAAAATCCTTTGGGCGCAACGCCGATAATCGTGGCCGCCTTGGTATTGAAGAAGAACTCGCTTCCCACCACGCTTGGATCGCCTGCATAATCCTGCTGCCATGCGTCGTAGCTCATGACGGCGGTAATGGGCGCGCCTTTCTGGTCGTCGGCATCCACAAAGAGCCGGCCCGCAGCCGGCGCGAGGCCAAAGACGCGGAAGTAATTTCCGGAGACGAAGGTTCCCATGGAGGATTTCGCTACGGTCTGGGGTCCCGCGCGGCGAACGGTAACGGGCCGATAGGAATAGCCTGATTCCATCGCGGCCAGCTCGTCGAACTCCGGCAAATTTTTCCTGAACATCGTGTATGTGTCTGTGGCAAAGAGCGAGTAGTCCCCGTCGTCGTTCCAGCCGCTGTTGACGCAGCAGGCGTCTTTGTCGCCGATGCGGATGAGGGTCTTGGGGTCGGTTACCGGCAGATTATGGAGCAGGATTGCATTGGTCAGCGTGAAGATTGCCGAGTTGGCGCCGATGCCGAGCGCGAGGGTGAGCAGCACGGTAACGGTGAACCCTGGCGTCCTGCGCAATTGGCGAAATGCATAGCCCAGATCCTGGAGTAGAACTCTCAATGGCTGACCTCCGCACACGTCGACTTGCAGCGAGAGCAAGCATTTAGCATGCCACATGGATTCTGCGCTAGCGACATGAAATCAATCGGTTAGCGATTTCAACATCGCGGAGCTGTGTTCACAAACGAGAAGCAGTGTTCATAATCGGACGCTTTCCGGCTGGCCTGGGCAACTACTGCGTGGTTCCGAGGTCCAACATGCTCCGAGAGCGACAATTTGGCGTGAAGCGATGAATGTTCCCGGCGACTTGGGCATTGCGCGGCACAGAACAGGCTGCTGGAGAGGCCGAGGCTGATCCGCGCCAGGCGATTATTCGCAATTGAATTCTTCACCGACCGGCGCCTATCTTATACTCGGTATCACCATCGTGGAAGACTTGGAAACAGCGACGAATCCGTCACCTGGCGAGCATGCGCGTTCGTTTGATTTCCGCCTGGCCGCGGCTGTGATTTTGCTGCTGCCGGCCATTTGGTTCAGTTGGAAGACGGTTGATGGGCTGGCTGCGCGCCGAGTCATCCGTACCGATTTGGCCGAGATTACCAATGCGCGCTACGGAATCCTGAGCGCCGACCAATGGCGCACGATCATCGGCCCGATGCTCAGCGCGCAAGTGGACAAGATNNGACAACATCAAGACACAGATGACGGCGCCCAGCGCAACGGCACCGGGCAAACCCGGCGGGATCAGCCCGATGTTTGTGAACATGATCGTCGCATCGCTCCGTCCGCATGTGCCGGAGTACACCAACGTGGTGATGGCGGAGCTGGCCAAGGGGGATACACAAAAGAGCTTCAAGGATTCCATNNTTCGGCAACACGGACATGACCACGTATAACGCCATCCTGAAGCACTATGGGTGCTCGAGTGGCGCGGCATGCGAGCAGACTCTCGGCAAACAGATCGAGGAATCGGACAGGAAGCTGGCCCGCGACTATGTCACTGTGCTCGCCTGTGCGTTGCTGGGATTCATCCTGCTGATGGCCGGCAGACCGACGCTCTCGCGTGGCGCTGTTGTGGTGCTGATGCTGTTCTGCATTGCGATGCTGGCCGGCGGCGTACTCAGCCCGATGATGGAAGTGGAAGTGCGCGTCACAAAGATTGACGCGACCCTGCTCGGCACGCCCATCGAGTTCCAGGACCAATCGCTCTACTACCGCAGCAAGACCGTGCTTGAGGTATCTGAGACACTGCTCCGCATGGGAAGGCCGGAGATGACGGTGGTGGGCGTTTTGGTGATCCTGTTCAGCGTGGTCTTCCCGACTCTGAAGATGCTGGCGCTCAGTGTGAGTCTCTTCCGCCCGGCGCTGTTGCGCACCAACCGCCTGGTGAAGCTGCTGGCTTTCGAACTCTCCAAGTGGTCCATGGCCGACGTCANNGCGATCTTCATGTCCTTTGTCGCGTTCAACGGCGTCGTCGGAAGCGCGTGGGACGGCCTGCGCGAAATGCCGAACGTCCAGCAGGTGCTGATCCCGACGAATGCTTCGAAGATCCTGCCCGGCTATTACCTGTTCATCGGTTTCTGCGTGGCAAGCATCTTCCTGTCGAAGAAGCTGGAGCGCGGGATCGCTTCCGGTTCCGCCACCTAACAAAGCTAGACGCCTCTTCCCTGCCGTCTTGTTCGCTTTTACGGTTGCGTCAACAAGACCACCTGGCCGAGAAGTCCGGAGGAGATAGGCGTGACTTTGTCCAGATCCTGCATCTGGAAGCGATCTCCATACTTCGCGATAAGCGGCTTGAAGTCGTGGGGCGGAAGAGCGGACCAGGCGTTGAGAGCCGTGTTGTAGACGTGGATCTCGATGTGATTCCGGCCGGGCTTGAGGAATGTGGTCACGTCGAGCCGGTAGGGCGGATGCCAGAGCGCGCCGGCGTCGTGGCCGTTGAGGTTGACCAGCGCAGCCTCGTGGATGGGCGGATCGAAGAATGCGTGCATGCCCGGACCCGGCCGGGTGATGAGGGGATTTGGTAGGCCATCTGCACCCAGAACCGGGTGCTCGGGCGAAGAATTGGGAGCGCCGGGCAAGGCCTCGCCGCCCTTCACTTGAAGATAGACGGGGGTTGATCTGGCGGCGATGGTGAAGTCGCGAGCGTAGACAACTTCGCCGGAATAGTGCGCTGTGGCTGGATCGGCCGTCCAGTCGGCAAGGGTGGGTTCGTTCTCGGATTTTCCCGTAGAGGTAAAGGTGACCTGCCAATCGTTGCTGAGATCGGCGAGTTGCGTGGCCGGCGCGGCGGGGATGGGTTTGGCGGTCGAAGGCGCAGCAGAGAACACGAAGACGCGGGACTCATAGGGAGCCAGGTGAATGGACTGCGCCTCAGCAGATGCGGGGGCGGCCGCGGCGCTGTCCGGATCCCATTGCTTACCGGATTTGTATTTGGTGGCGAATGCCGCAGTGGTGTCGATGGGTTGGTTGCTGGTGTTGGTGACGAAGTAGATGTCGGCGCCGGCGAGCTTGCGGCGAATGAATCCGAGCTGATCGCGTGCCGGTCCGGCGGCGTCGGGCAGGCGGAAGTCCGGCGCGGCCGCGGAGTGAAGAGCCTTCCCAAGGCCGCTCTCGGTTGCATAAAAACTTGAATTGGCGGGTGCAAAGAAGAGTTCCTTTGCCAGAGCAGCGCTTGGGACCAGCGGCTGGCCTTCCGCGTCCATGGACGGGGTGCGGCCGACATAAATCACCTTGCCCCCGGATGCGGCAAAGGCAGAAATCTTCTTGAATGTCCCAACGGGAATGCGGTCAGTGGGCGGAAGAACGAGGATCTGATGATTGATGCCGACTTTGTTAATTGCGTCTGCGTCGATGAAATCAACGTTGTAGCCCGCCGAGAGAATCGCGGACATGAGCGCCGGCGTAATGAGGCTTTGCATGGCTCCAGTCACAGTGACATGAGCGGGAGCAAAGCCGGCCCAGACATCGTCGGTGGGGAGCAGGACGGCAACCTGGTTGGCAGGCTCGCCCTGGCGCAGGAGATAGCTGATGCGCGTGATGTATTGGGTGACTGCCGGCATGACTGGATGCCAGGGATTGTGATTGTTGAACACCGCAGCGGCATAAAGCGACCAACCGGGCTCACCCACCTGGGGCGGCGAATACGGCCATCCATGGAAGAAGAGAAGATTTTCGCCCATGATGAAGTCGATGTCGGCTTCGGCTTTCATATCGAGGGGCGTGGCGCGGAAGACCGGAGAATGAAGCCAGGTGAAGGTTTCGCCGGAGCTGACGTTGTGGCCGAAGACGTGATTGGCCGAGGTGGCCCAGCGCAGCGTGGAAAAAGCGCGCCACTGCGGACCCTCGCCCTCGGCGAGCCCCACAAGATTCTGGCTGGAGAAACTGACGGCCGGTTCCCCGTAGGTCTGCGAGCGGAATTTGGTGTGGCGCGCAATCGCCCAATTGTTGATCTGGGTGAGGTAATTTTCATCGATGAGTTCGGTGAGCGTGCGCCCGAGATCGTGGCGAACTTTTTCAGCTTGCAGGCTGCCTCCGGCGACAAATTCGGGAAGGTGGGGAATGAGATCGTAGCCGCGGCGTTTTTTGAATTCGGCTGGAAGGCTGGGCGTCCAATCGGCGCCGTAGGCCTCAAGCGAATCAGAAAAGATGGCGTAGGGCGGCGTGTTGCCGAAGGCCTTGACGAGCGGTTCTCCCACTTTTTTAAGGTGCGTGGCAACTGCCTGGTGACTAAACGGATCGAGGACCCATCCTTCCGTTCCGACCGCGGCACGCTTGACCATTTGTCCGGTGTGGCCGGCGATAAAGAAGAGCACGATACGCGGCCTGTCGCCGGGCGGAACGGTGACTACATGATTTGAAATCTCGAGAGGCTGGGCGGAGGCAGCGTCCCAGTTAACCGGAGGGCTGGCGGCGTTGCGTCCGCTGGCGGGGGCGCTGGCGGCCATTACCCCTTTCGGCCGGGCGTTGACAAGCGATGCGGAGATGAAGGATTCGCCCTCAGCAAGAGGGGGCGCGGCGACAGATGTGGCGCTCTCAGGAACTGGCACCTCGACCGTGCGCAGGCGTCCGGCGGACTGCTCTAGCGTTGTAAAGTTGCCGCCGTAGGGCCAACCACTGCAGAGCGTGACGTCGATCCTGAGACCGAGCGCACGGCCCTGCGCCTGTGCGTACCTCACCGCGTCGAGCAT
>PLST01000132.1:8147-10154 GCA_003164255.1 Acidobacteriaceae bacterium
AACCACCACCAGCGCACCATTGGCCTGGCGCTCGCGGGAGGGTTGAGAAATCCCTCCCGGAGAGCAGAAATACTGGTTGCCGCTGCGCTCGACTTTGGGGCAGGAGCCGCTTGAAGTGCGTGGACGAGCGAAGAGAGCGCCAAGGTTGCGAGGGCGATCACGGTGATGTTCGCGCGAGGCATCCGATTTGACTCCTGGGTCGCCGCTAACCTATCGAGGTCGAAGTTTGAGGTTGAATGCAACGGACCATTCTATGGCACTGAACCTGCGGTGGAGCTGGCTCGTAAATACTCGACTCTCTGAATCCGCGTTTTGACGCTCCTTGCTTCGCCGCTCGAGGAAGGCTCTCACAGTTCGCTCGAGGCTGGATCAACCAAGCAGAATCCGGGTGTCACCGCCGCGGGTGAGATTGATGTCCATGTTGGGCCCGTTCTTCTTCCATGAGCCCGCGGTAAAGTCAGGAACGTCGATGGAGTTTGACCGATTCATCACAGACATCTCACTCAACGGCACAATTGAGCTCCACGCGGCCGCGTCGTACACATCCTGCTCAAGCGGCAACCCGTGGCGCAGACAATCGACCAGGCGCCAGCACTCGAGCAGATCGACTCCACCGTGCCCTGTGCCCACCTGCTGCGAGAGCCCGCCCATCCTGGTGGTGATGGCCGGAGTAAACTCCTTGACCAATGCGTCGTACTTGTCCTGCGGGAGCCATCCGTCGAGGCTGGTGGAGATGCGCCCCGGCAGCGGAAACTCCTGCGCCAGGGCCTTGGTTCCCGTAATGGCGTGAATGATGGTATGCGGACCGCGCGGTGATGTGCCATCGTGCTGCACCGTGATGGTTCGGCCCTTCACGGTGCGGATGATGGTGGTGCTCATGTTGCCGCGATAGCTCTTGCCGGCGAAGGGCGCAAAGAAGCTGTCTTTGGCCGCAAGCTCCCTGGCCGTGGGCCCCATCATGAAGTCGTCACTGTCCATCGTTACCAGGTAATCGAACCGGTCACCGCGATTGATATTCATGATCTGGCTTACGCCTCCCAGCCCATGGGTGGGATAGATGTTTCCCTTCTTGGAGCCGTAGAGCTTGAGCCACCACATGTTCCAGTACATGGTCTTGGAGAAGTTGTTGCTCATCTTGCTGGTGTTGTAGGCACACTCGCCGCACACAATGTCTCCAAACACGCCCTGCCGCGCCATGTTGAGCGTAAGCACCTGGAATGGACCGAAGGCGTAGTTTTCAAGCATCATGCAATGACGCCGCGTCCGCTCGGCAGTGTCCACCAGCTTCCAGCATTCCTCAAGGGTGGCCGCCGCCGGGACTTCGCTGGCAACATGCTTGCCCTGCTCCATGGCATAGACGGCGATGGTAGCGTGCAACGGGTAAGGCGTGGTGACAATCACGAGATCGAGATCGTCCTGCTCGCACAGCTTCATCCAGGCGTCAGGACTTCCCGAGTAGAGCCTTGGATTGTGACGGGTGCCCTCGAGAAGCTTTTTGGCGGCGGCGGCGCGGTCGGGCTCGATGTCGCATAGCGCGCGAAACTCGACTCCCTCGATGTGGCGCAGCGTGTCAAGATGCGAGGGCCCGCGATTGCCAAGCCCGACGATGCCGACGCGCACCTTCTCAAGCGGCGGAGCGGCAAATCCTGACATATTGAAGCGTTGCCGGCGCGGTTGCTGACCGGCGGCGCCGGCTGCGTCCTGGTTGCCCGCCAGTCCCCTCACCAACGGGTTCGCTGCGACAGCCAAGCCAGCCAGGCCGGACCACCGAAACCAATCTCTGCGATTCATCTTCACAGCAGTTCACCTCAGCAGCGTGCAAATCAATCGGAAATGATTTGCATGAAATGTATCACTGCCGGGTAGCTCCGTGGAGGACTGCCGCCGGGCAAAATTACTTGCGGGCTAGATCATTTTCGGTCGAGGCGGAAGGCAGCTGCCTGGTAATCTCCGCGGAAGAATTCGTTCGTCTCGAGGCCATGATTCATCCACCAGGCTCCGCTGGCG
>PLST01000132.1:10162-12947 GCA_003164255.1 Acidobacteriaceae bacterium
CTGCCGTTGCGTGGAGAAATCAATCGGTAAAGGTCGCCCTGCACAATGGTGGGCTGTACCTTTTTGTAGGCGGCGATAAGGCGCTTGGCGGTTGCCGTTTCCTCGGGTGTCCACTTGCCGATGTCGTCGCCAATGCCGAGCGAGCCCTGCATGGAGCTGAGGAGCCGGTATTCAAGTGAGGTGGTGCGCTTGTTGAGCCAGTGCGGCGATGCAGTGACCCAGGCCATCATGACCTGCGGAGTATAGGCGTAGCTGAATCCATCCTGCATGGCCAGGCGATCGAAGGGATCGGTGTTGTCGGAGATCCAGACCTCGTCAGCGTATTTCAGGATGCCGAGATCGACGCGTCCGCCGCCGCCGGAGCAGTCTTCGATTTCGATTTTCGGATGCCGCCGCCTTAGTTCAGCGAGGATCCAGTAGAGATTGCGGGTGTATTCAACGTAGACGCGTTTTTGCTCGGTGGGAGGAAGTTGATCCCAGCCGGGCTCGCTCCAGTTGCGGTTGTAGTCCCACTTGAGAAAGGCGATGTCGTTCTCATTGAGAAGCTTGTCGAGGAAACCGAGGATGTAGGCCTTGACGTCGGGACGCGCGAGATTGAGGACGAGCTGCTGGCGCTGCTCCAAACGGGGGCGATCAGGGAAGTTGAGCACCCAGTCAGGATGCGCGCGATAGAGGTCTGAGTCTGGATTGACCATTTCCGGCTCGACCCAAAGGCCAAAGTCCATGCCGAGCGAATGCACCTTGTCGATAAGCGGCTTGAGGCCGTCTGGGAACTTCTGCTTGTTTGGGTACCAGTCGCCGAGACCGGCGTTGTCGCTCTTGCGCTGACCGAACCAGCCATCGTCCATCACGAAGCGGTCGATTCCGAGAGCGGCGGCCTTTTCAGCGAGCGCCATCTGTCCGGCTGCAGTCACATTGAAGGTTGTGGCCTCCCATGAGTTGTAGACGACGGGCCGGACCTTCGGAGTTGTGGAGGGAGCGGCAGCGCCCTGCCCGCCTGAAGCCTGCAGCGGAAGAATGTGGCGCAGCTCGAAGTGGTGGAGCAGGCGCGAGGCGCCGCCCAGACCGTGGGCCGAGTAGCCGCCGTAGAAGACTGGCGTCTCCAGCGATTCGCCTGGATGAAGGACGTAACCGAAGTCGAAGGGATTGAAGCCGCCGGTCACGCGGATCGCGTCCAGCTGGTCCTGTTCGACGGTGATTCTCCATGAGCCGCTCCAGGCGAGCGCGCCAAACCATACATCGCCGTGGTCTTCGCTTGCGCCTTCGCCCTCGAGCGCAAACCAGGGATTGGCCTGGTGGCCGGTGGATCCCCGGCGGCTCTCCATGACTCTTTCGCCGGGATACATGGGCTCCTGGGTGAGCGTCCACTCGCCAGCCCAGCGGCCGGTGAGGTAGTTGAGTGTGTAGTGCGCGGCGGGCAGGGCCCAGGCTGCGGCAGCGGCCTGTTCCACGGTGACGGAGGCCGCTTCCCGGTTTTCAATGGTCGCCGAGCGCGCGAGGATTCCGGTGTCTGGATCCATGGAGTAGTGGAGCGTGACCAGGATGTTGAGGGAAATGTCTTTGAGAACAATGTCGAATCCCTGCGCCGTTGCTGTGTGGCTTTGGTAGTGAAGCAGCAGTTCGCGATTGCCGTTGGCAAACGAGACTTTCAGCGCCGGCTCGACATCGAGACCGTTGCCCCACCCTGGATATTCCTGAGGAGTGTTGCTGTAGGAGGAGTCAAAGGAGGCCCACTCCGGCATGGGCACGGCGGCGGGATAGGAATCATGTGCTCCGAGCCTGCCACCCCAATAGAGCTGCTGCAGCTCGCCACGCGGATTTACGCCAAAGACGTAGGAGCTGTTGCCGCCGTCGAGGCGGAAGGTTTTGGTCGCCGCGTCGAAATTGCCCTGGGCGGGCTGAGCCGCGGCCACTGCACACGCTGCCATCAAAACCAGGGCTACTTTAAATTGCCTAACCATAACTGGACTTCCTCCTTGTTGCGCCTACCTTGTTTCGAAAGCCGGCCGATCTTTGAGGAGATCGAGCCGGGCCGTGAAGATGATTGCCAAAACGCGCGTGCAGATCTGAGCGAAGCAGCATGACGAGTTCTGCGGTTTTACTCGGTGAGAAGGCCCTCAAAATACTCAAATCCCTGGAAAGCCTGGTCTTCCGGTGACCGTCTTCATCTGCCCAGAGCGCCGGTCGCAGAAAGGCCCGAAATCGATGGGCGTAAACGATTACAGCATCCTGAATTTGATCAACGAGAATGCAGCTAAATGCTAGACAGTCCGGCTTGCCATTGTCGATACAAATTGCAGGAATCATGAGTGTTTTTCGTGGAAGTTATGATTACAACCTTTCAACGGCAATCACATAATCCGCTTTGGTCCGGATCGGACCAGTATCCGCGGAGCAATTGCGCAATACACTGGTGAATGGCAGCGTAGAGCAGGACGGAGTGGAAAGGAAGTCATCAGGTGCAGATCGTAAGCCTCGGCGAAGTCCTGTGGGATGTATTCAAACTGAAGGAATTTCTTGGAGGAGCGCCGCTGAACTTTGCGGCAAATGCACAGCGGTTAGGAAACCATGTTGCGCTGCTGACCGCGGTTGGCGTTGATGAGCGCGGGGCACGTGCGCTTGCGGAGATGAAAGCGCTGGGCCTGACGACCGAGTTCGTGCAATCGGATGCGAACCACGCAACCGGGACCGCCATCGTGGTGATCGACGGCGAGGGAAACGCGAGCTACGTGATTGAGCGGCCGGCGGCGTTCGATTGTTTGCATGTAGACGACGCCCTGCTTGC
>PLST01000132.1:12977-20130 GCA_003164255.1 Acidobacteriaceae bacterium
ACCGTCCTCAAGCTGAACGAAGACGAGGCCGAGCTTCTGTCAGCGTTGACGCTGGGCGAGGGCAGCTTCAACCTTGAAGCTTTCTGCCGGCACTGGTCGGCAACGCACGGCATGACGACGATCTGCGTGACGCTGGGCAGCAAGGGCTGCGCGGTGTTTTTCGATGACCGGCTGGAGACCTACGAAGGAATCAAGGTAAATGTGGTGGACACCGTGGGTGCAGGGGACGCATTCGCCGCCGCATTCCTGCACGGGTTTGAACTGGGCTGGCCGATGGAGCGCACTGCCCGCTTTGCCAATGCGGTGGGGGCCCTGGTAGCCAGCCGCGCCGGAGCCACCCCGGCCTGGACTCCGGATGAATGCTTGTAGTGGATAGGGCCTCAGGCTGCGCGCCGACGATCAATCGACACGCAGCCCGAAGCGCGAAGTTCTACTGAGCTGACACTTTCAACAGCAGAACGCCGTGGGTGGGAACCGACGCCTTGTAAGTGCCGTTGGAGAAGTGAACAGCTTTGTGGCTCCAGAGGTCACGCGCTGACTTCACCGGAGCGTTGAGGCCGAGGTCCTTTGCGTTGACGGTAGCCTCGGCAGCGGCTGTGCCCATGTTGACCACGCCCACGGCGACGGAACCGTCTGCAAGCGGCTTGACCCATGTTTCGAGCGTGCCGTTTTTGACCGGTGATGCCTGTTTGCCGAGCGCATCCTGATCGATGGCGATGAGTTCCTTGTTGAGCAGGATGGATTTTGTGACGGGACTCATGGTGCGTATGTCGTTGCCAGCGAGCAGCGGCGCGGCCACCAGCGCCCACAGGCTCATGTGGGTGCGATACTCATCGTCGGTCATGTGGCCGTTGCCCACCTCGAGCATGTCAGGATCGTTCCAGTGGCCGGGGCCGGCGTAGGGAGCAGTGTAAACCTGCGTTTCGACGTTGCCGATCATGCTCGTCCATTCGTCGCTAATATCGCCGGTTGTGCGCCACAGGTTGCCATCGACATCGGCGCCCCACTTCTCAACGCTGCCCATTCCGTACTCGCACAGGCTGTAGACGATGGGCCGGCCGGTTGCCCGGAGCGCATCGCCCATGCGCTGATAGATGGGCTGCAACTGCTCGTTCTTGTAGATGCTGCCAGCGCTGCACCAGTCGTACTTGAGATAGTCGATGCCCCATTCGGCAATCATTTTCGCGTCCTGCTCCTCGTGACCGTAGCTGGCCGGATAGCCTCCACAGGTACGTGGACCGGGCCCGGAGTAGATACCCAGCTTCAATCCCCTGGAGTGAACGTAGTCGGCAAGCGCCTTCATGTCAGGGAATTTGTGATTCGTATGCAGCACGCCCTGGGCATCGCGCGTGCCTTCCCAGGTGTCGTCGATGTTGACGTAGATGTAGCCGGCGTCGCGCATGCCATTGGAAACCATGGCATCGGCCATGGTGCGTACCGTCTTGTCGTCGATTTTGCTTTCAAATAGGTTCCAGCTATTCCAGCCCATGGGCGGAGTTTTGGCGAGTCCGTTATAGGGCACCTTGTGCAGGGCGGGCGGGTCAATGTAGGGCAGCGGCGGAAATTCATCTGCCGGCGTGGCGGCTTTGGCAACCCAATGATCGCCGTTGTCCTGAACGATGTGCAGCTCGGTGCCTACGAGATCGCCGACAAACCATGGCTTAGCGGCGTCAGAGCCAAAGATCTCAAAGTGGTTTCCCTTTGCAGTTCCTTTGGCCTCGCTTGCATAGCCTGGGGTGCGCACGTTGACTTTGAGTTGTTCGCCGGTCTGCGTGACTTCGAGGATTGCTTTTTGCGCTTCCCCGTTGTCGAGCGTGGGGCCTGAAGCGGCCCAGCGGCCGGCCATGCTCTGTGCATGCACGGCAACTGTTGCGAGCACCAGACAAGACACCAGCCCGCAGACCGCAAGGACGCGAGCCCAAACACCTTTTGTGCGTGATTCAACTTGCATTGCGTTTCTCCTCGTACACTGTTGCGTCAGTTCTGGTTTGATCCGGCGTTGGCTGCGCCGGGACTTGAGTCCGGATCGGGGCGAAATTCAATGGAGCGGTTCCTTTGCCGGCGGAAGAACTTTACCACGCTCTATTAGTCCCTGGCACAAAACATCGGTCACTCCAGGCCCGCAACCAGTACCGATATCAGAACAAGCCTAACCGCGTCACGACTGTATCAATAAATCATCTTGAGCGACAACTGAATCTGGCGCGAAGTACCGGCGGTCTTGCTGATCTCTCCAAAGCCCGAGCCATCGATGATGTTGGCGGGCAGGCCCATGTTCACGATGTTGAAGAGGTTGAAGAACTCGCCGCGAAACTGCATGTCGATGCGCTCCGCGCCGCTTTTGCGCCGGCCAAAGGGCGTGTCCTTGATCAGCGCGAAGTCGAAGTCGTAGTAGGCCGGTCCGCGGAAGGAGTTGCGGCCGAGTGTTCCAAAGCGGCCCTGGTTTGGACCGGTGCCGCCGGCTATGTGGATGGGGATGGAGAAGAACGCAGAACCATTATTGACGCCCTGGCCAAAGTAATCCTCGCGGACCTGGCGCGCGGTGGAAAGATGGGGCACTGCAATCTGGTCCGGACGATCCACGCCGTTCGAGCCAGCGCCGGTTTGCTGGATGCCGGAGAAAACGGTAAAGGGCGAGCCCGAACTGATGCTGGAGATGGAGAGCAACTCCCAGCCGCCGGTCACCTTCCTGGGGACGGGGCGCAGAAGGCCGACGCTGTCGAGATGCAGATCCTGGGCGAGGCTCAGGCTGAAGCCATGCGTCACGTCGAACGTCGACGGTCCCCGCTCGGGATGCGTATCGTAGGGGTTCTGCGGGAACCCTTGCGCAACGGCCCCCGTGGAACCTGTGCCGCCGATCACCATGCTGGTGTCGTCAATGGATTTGCTCCACGTGTAGCTTGCCTGCAGGCCGGGCCCCTGATGACCAACGTTTCCTGACAGCGAGGTTTGCAAGGCGTGATAGTTGGAGTGCGCCGTTGCGGTGATCTCGTTCTCCAAGCCCATTCCGCCCGTCACGTTTCCCGCGTTGTCGAAGGTGGTGAGCGGCGCAAAGGCCGCATCCGCGCCGGAATATGCGTTGGGGAAGGACGTACGGGGCAGCTTCTCAGAGGATGTTCCCACGTAGGCGGCGTCTGCCGTGAGATTGCCGAACTTGCGCTCCAGGCCTACGGTCCATGTTGAGAGCGTGGCGTTGCCGAAGTTGCGGTCAACACCGCTGAGCACCAGGTCGCTGACGACATGACCTGGCGTGAGCGCGGCCACATCCTGTTCGTAACGATTGATGTCCATCACCGTGTTGGGCGCAACCGTGTTGGGAACTCCGTTGGGAAAAATGTCAGCGCCGGCGGGCGTATAGGCTCGCGGCAGTTGCGACGGCGTGATCTTGAACCCATAGTGAATGGGCGCGTTCGACGCGGAGAGCAGGCGCGGCAGGACGGCGAAGGGAGTTGAGCCGGTGAGAAAATTGTCTTGCCAGATGTTGGGAGGGATGACGGTAATGGCGCCGCCAACGTGGGCTTGCCACTTGTCAGAGATCTGCCACGCCGCCTGGATGCGCGGTCCCCAGCCCTTCCATTCCGTCCGATAGCCGGGCTCCGGATTGACCACGTACTCCTGCGTGCCGTTCGCATAGAGGAAGCCGGCAGTTCTGCGTGCGCGCTCGCTGATGGGCGTATAGAGCTCCCAGCGAACACCGTATTCGAGGGTCAGGCGGCTGGTGATTTTCCAGGCATCCTGGAAGTAGGCATTGACGTTGTTGCGGCTGATGGCCGCTGGCCCGATGTGTTCGCCACTGGAAAAGTAGGGCGGCGCTATGGCAACGGTATAAGCGAAGGGGCTGCCCGACAGGAAACTCGACAGCGTATCAGGCAGCGGATCCCCCGGATTGATATCGTGCATTCCGCTTTTTGAAGGGATATATTCGCCGGCAAAGGCAGTGCCACCACCGAAATCGTACTCGCCATTGGGGCTGATGCCGAAGTAGCTGGAGTCGCGATTGGCGCGAATTTCAGCGCCGAACTTGAATGCATGGCGCGCCGTAGTGTACTGGATATTCTGGCGCAGTTGGAAGAGATTTCCGTACGACTGCATCACCGTTCCCGCGGCAGAGTTGAAGGCTTCAAAGAGCGAGTCGTTGAACTTGACCGCGGGGTCAGTGTGATTGGGGGTTGGAAATCCGGGCGTAGAGCGCTCGATGCTGAGCGATGACTCGAAACTGAGCCGCGGCGACGCCGTGCGCGTATATGTGCCCACCACGTTGCGCTGCCTGTCGATATAGACAACGCCGAATGTGGGATCGATCGCGGTCTGGTCGGGGTTGGTGGTGGGGCCGGTGAGATTATCGAGATTGAAGCGCGCAAAGAAATGATCCTTCGCCGAAAATCCGTGGTCGATGCGCAGCGAGAACTGGTCAGCGTCCGTGGCAACCTTGGATGGAGTGGCGAAGGTGTGCGCCTGGAACGAACCGGAGGGATCGTTGGGCAGCGGATAACGCGCAAGGACCGCGGCGATGCCGGGATCAATGGGAACAGTGAGCGTATCGGTTGAACCGTCGGGATAAGTTACGTTGTCGATTCCCGCACGTTCCGAAGCATCCGGAAGGGGCATCACCTGCGTGGTTCCCAGCACCTGGCGGAAGCCCTGAAACTGCGTGAAATAAAACGTCCTGTCGCGGCCGTCGTAGATGTGTGGAATAAAGACCGGGCCGCCATTGGTTAATCCGAACTCGTTGCGGCGGAAGGGCGGAATTCTGTCCGGATAAACGGGTGTGGCGTGATCGAAGTAGTTGCGCGCGTCGAAGGCGGAGTTGCGCACGAACTCAAAGAACGAGCCGTGAAAGCCGCTGGCGCCGGAGCGCGTGTGAATGTTGGTGAAGCCCGACGCACCGCGGCCGATCTCCGCCGGCATCCATCCCGAGCTAGAATCCACGCTCTCAATCGCATCCACGTTGAAGTTCGAGAAGGTCGCCCCGCCCATCTCCGGGTCGCTGATGTCCGCCCCGTCCATCGCGAACGTAGCCTCCGCCCCGCGCTGCCCGTTGATGGCAAACTGCGCCGTGAAGTTCGTCGCCCCGTTCGCGTCGGTCATCGTCCCGGCCGCCAGCAGCAGCAGCGTCCCAAAGTCCCGCGTGTTCAGCGGCAGCTCGCTCACCTGCTGGCTGCTCAGCTTCTCGCCTCCGGTCGCAGCCTGTCCCTCCAGCGCCGCCACCGTCAGTTCTCCCCGTGCAGAGAGCGTCACCGCCACGGCCTCCGCGCCAGCCGCCAGGTCGATCGGCTCCGCATACTCCGCCGTCCGCCGCCCCACGCTCACCGTCAGCCGGTAATGTCCCTCCGGCAGCGCCGCCAGCCGGAAATGTCCATCCGCCCCGCTCATCGCCTCCGCGTGCTTTCCCCCACCGCTCAGCCGAACCCGCGCCCCGCTCAACAGCGCGCCGCCCTCGTTGCGCAGAACCCCCTGCCACACAGGCTGCGCCGCCTGCTGCGCCCATCCCGCCGCAGCCAGCAGCAGTGCCACGGCCATCGCTCCCATGAGCAAGCCGATCCCCTGCCGCACACCCCGTGCGCAGCCACATCCGCAGCCGTTCTTAAGCTCCGCTTTCAACGAAAAATACCCTTTATGTGGAGTCACGCGCAGCGCCGTTGAACGCTACGATCGCGGAAACTCCTCAGTTTGCTTCGCTTAGGATTATAGCGTTCGCTCATCGCAGCGCCCCGTCACCGCCCCATCCGCCTCCGTGCCCCGCCCCTTTGCCTACAATGAGGAAGTCCTATGGCGTATCCCGATCCAGACGCGCACGCAGCCGCAGACACCATCGCCGCCGTCTCCACTCCCCCCGGCCGTGGCGGCATCGGCATCGTGCGTCTCTCCGGCCCTGACGCAGCCTCCATCGCCGTGCAGCTCGTCCGCCTGCGCCAGCCGCTCGAGCACGCCCGCGCCCGCCTCGCTGACGTTCTCGATGATGCCCAGCCCGCCGAATCCTCGCGCATCGACGAAGCCCTCGTCACCTACTTCGCCGCGCCCCACTCCTACACCGCAGAAGACCTGGTCGAGATCGCCGCGCACGGCTCCCCCATCGTCCTCGATCTGCTCCTGCGCCGCGCCCTGGCTCTCGGCGCGCGCCTCGCCCACCCCGGCGAGTTCACCCAGCGCGCCTTTCTCTCCGGCCGTCTCGACCTCACTCAGGCCGAGGCCGTCCGCGATCTCATCGAGGCCCAGACCCTCGCCCAGGCGCGCCAGGCCGCCAGCCAGCTCGGCGGCGCGCTCAGCCACCGCGTCGCTCCCGTCAAGGAATCCCTCGTCGAGCTCATCGCCCTGCTCGAAGCCGGCATCGACTTTGCGGAAGACGACGTGGACGTAGCGCCCCAGGCAGAAATTGCTCTGCGCATCGACAGACTGACGCCACCACTGACGTCGCTTGAAGCCTCGTTCGCCCGTGGCCGCATCGTACACGACGGGCTCACCCTGGCCATCGTGGGACGTCCCAACGCCGGCAAGAGCTCTCTCTTCAATCGACTCGTCGAGAGCGACCGCGCCATTGTGACGGCGACGCCCGGCACCACCCGCGACACGGTCACCGAGCGCATTTCGCTCGACGGCATCCCCTTGGAGCTGGTCGACACCGCCGGTCTGCGCGAGAGTCCGCGCGAATATCTGGAGGAGGCGGAGCAGTTGGGAATCCACCGCAGCCGAGAAGCGTTGGCCGACGCGTCCCTGGTGCTCGTGGTCCTGGACGCAACCCAGCCGCTCAACGAAGAGGAACATCGTTTGCTCGGAGCAGTTCAGGGCCGTCCTGCGCTGGTAGCCATCAACAAGAGCGATCTCAAGAAAGTGGATTCTTCCGCGGATGAAATCGCCGGTATTCCCGCCCTCCAGACCTCTGCATTAACAGGCGATGGAATCCCTGCGTTGCGTGAACGCATTCTGGCTCTGGCGACGGGCGGGGCTGCATCGGAGCCTGGCATGTTGACCAGCCTCCGGCACCACCAGGCGATCACGACCGCTCTGTCTGCGCTGGCCGACGCGGCACAGGCCAATGCAGACTCCATCCCCCACGAGATGATTCTGCTCGACCTCTACCGGGCTCTGTGGGCGCTTGACTCCCTGACCGGTCAGACGACTTCCGACGATATTCTGAATCTGATCTTTTCCACCT
>PLST01000560.1:0-1502 GCA_003164255.1 Acidobacteriaceae bacterium
GACTCGCAGGAGATCAAGGAATACATCGCCAGCTCCTGGTACAGCTACGATGGCGGCGACAAGGAAGGCATCCATCCCTGGGCCGGAGAAACCAACATCAACTACACCGGTCCCAAGCCGCCCTTCGAAACGCTTGAAGGCCAGCAGAAGTATTCATTCCTCAAGACGCCTCGCTGGAAAGAACAACCCATGGAAGTCGGCCCGCTCGCGCGTCTGCTGGTGGCTTACGCCTCTGGTCGCACCGACGTGCAGGATCTGGTCAAGGACACCCTGGGCAAGCTCAACGTCCCGGTCACCGCTCTGTTCTCCACCCTTGGCCGCACCGCGGCCCGCGGCCTGGATGCAGCGCTCGCCATGATGTGGCTCAAGGAGTTCTTTGCCGGCTTGATGAATCAGGTCAAGATCAACGAAGTCTCTACCCACAACGGCGAAAAGTGGGAGCCCAGCACATGGCCCGATGAAGCTGAGGGCGTTGGACTCACCGAGGCTCCTCGCGGAGCACTGGCCCACTGGATCAAGATCAAGAAGGGCGCCATCGACAACTATCAACTCGTCGTTCCGACCACCTGGAACGGTTCACCACGCGACGCCAAGCAGCAGCGCTCCTCCTTTGAAGCCTCGCTTATTGGCACGCCGGTGGCCAACCTGGAGCAGCCGTTGGAAATCATCCGTACCATCCATTCCTTTGACCCGTGTCTGGCCTGCGCCGTCCACTTGTACGATCCGCAGGGCAAGCACCTTCACCAGGTTTCTTTCGAGTGAGGCCATGAGTACTCCAAATATCAGCGCAGGCAGCGTTATACCGGGTGAACAGCACCCGGTGGAGTATCGGCGGGTTTATGTGTGGGAATTGCCGGTACGTGTCTATCACTGGATCAACGCAGTGGCCCTTGTGGTCCTCTGCGTCACAGGCTTCCTGATCGGCGCTCCCGTGAGTGCCTTCTACGCGCCCGAGGCCTATCAGCAATACTGGTTCGGCTGGGTGCGTTTCCTGCACTTTGCGGCCGCATTCGTCTATGTCTTCAACTTCGCGGCCCGCATCTACTGGGGCTTCGTCGGCAACCAATATTCAAGCTGGCGCGCGTTCTTCCCGTTCAAGCGGTCGCAACAACAGGAGATCGTCGACGTCATCAAAGCCGACGTGCTTGAAACCAAGATGCACGGGCCCATTTCCACGGGACACAACTCTCTTGCCGGTTTGATTTACTTCTTCACTTTTCTGGCGTTTGTCTTCCAGACCATCACCGGCTTTGCTCTCTATTCAAGCATGAGCAACTCATGGCTGCCTCGGATGTTCACCTGGATCGTTCCGCTGATGGGCGGCGAGTTCAGTGTGCGCTTCTGGCACCACTTGTTCCTCTGGTTCTTTGTGACTTTTATCATTATTCATATTTATCTCGCCTTTTATCATGACTACATTGAGGGTCGCGGCACAGTATCCTCAATTATCGGCGGTTGGAAGTTCGACCGCGAAAAGAAAACCAAATAGAAACAGGCAATTT
>PLST01000560.1:1507-1843 GCA_003164255.1 Acidobacteriaceae bacterium
CATTCCCCAGTCCCCAACCAAAACGTTAGTCCTCGGCCTCGGCAATGTCCTCATGGGCGATGAAGGCATCGGCGTCTATGCGGTCAGAGCCCTCGAGCAACATCCATTGCCTGAAAATGTAGAGTGCCTCGACGGCGGGACTGGCGGCTTCACGTTGCTTGAGCCGCTTGAGAACGCCGATCGCATCGTCATCATCGACGCGGCCAATGACGGCAATCCCATCGGCACCATCACCCGCACCACGCCCCAGTTTTCCCGCGACTATCCCCCCACGCTTACCGCCCACGACGTCGGCATGAAAGACCTGCTCGACATGTTCTACATTCAGGGCGGTCA
>PLST01000560.1:1851-4637 GCA_003164255.1 Acidobacteriaceae bacterium
AATCGGGTTTTGAAAGGGCGCGGCTTTAGCTGCGCCGCAAAAGCCGCATTAAGCCGAGGGCTTTAGCCCCCGAGGGATGATTTGCGCTGGTTGTGTGGCTGGGTGCCCCATCCATTCTGCGGCCTCATCGCAGAATGGGTGGGAAAGAACAAACTCCCCTTCGAGCCGTTCAGGCACTGCCCCTCAGAATCACCGTTTGCTGAATCCCCACCCCCGCGTGGATAATAGGTCCCGGTTTCAATCAGCCAAAATCATCCCACCAGATCGAGGAGAAGCTATGGGTCTGTCAGGCAGCAAGTCCGCCAAGTGCTCACTAATCGCCATCGCATTGCTTTGCGCAGGTTCAGCACTCACCGCTCAGGAGGCGAAACGCGCCATCGCCATTCCTCCCCCGCCCATGGGATGGTCTTCGTGGAACAGCTTCTCCAACAACATCGACTCCGACATCGCTGTCGCTCAGGCAAAAGCCATCGTCTCCACCGGCATGCACAAGGCCGGCTATCAATACATCAACATTGATGAAGGCTGGTGGCTCGGCAAGCGCGACGACGCAGGCAACATCATCGTCGATCCCAAGGCATGGCCCGCCTTGAAGCCCGGCGAGCAAGCCGGCGACATGGCCAACATTGTGCGCTACATTCATTCCCTCGGCCTCAAAGCCGGAATCTACACCGACGCCGGCCGCGACGGCTGCGGAACATTCTTCCCCGACCTCGGCCCCGGCTATCCGGGGGAGGGAAGCGAAGGACACTACGAGCAGGACTTTCTCCAGTTCGCCAAATGGGGCTTCGATTATGTGAAGGTCGATTGGTGCGGCGGTAAGAAAGAAAATCTCGATCCCGCCGTGCAGTATGCCGAGATTGCGCGCGCCATTGCAAAAGCAGTTGCCGCCACCGGCCATCCTCTCTACTATTCCATCTGCGAGTGGGGCGTCGACAGCCCCTTCACCTGGGCGCCCAATGTGGGCGGCGCTCCCGCCGATATCTGGCGCACCAGCGGCGACATCGTCGCGCCCATCGTCGCCAATTCGCCCAACGCGACCCGCAGAGCCGACTTCAAGAAGATGCTTTCGAACTTCGACCAGGGCATCCACCCTGAAGCGCAGCACTCCGGCTTCTACAACGACCCCGACATGATGGTCATCGGCATGCCCGGCCTCACCGACCAGCAGAACCGCGTGCACATGGCTCTCTGGGCCATCTCCGGCGCGCCGTTGCTCGTCGGCGCCGACCTCACCACTCTCACCCCCGACACGCTCGCCACGCTCACCAATCCCCAGGTGCTCGCCGTCGATCAGGATCCGCTCGGCCTGCAGGCCGTCAAGGTTTCTGGCTCTCAGGCCGGACTTGAAGTCTGGTCCAAGCGCCTCGCCGCTCCCGGAGATCGCGCCGTCCTGCTCTTGAATCGTCTCGACAAGGACTCGTCCATCGCCGTCGATTGGAACCAGATCGGCCTCACCGCTTCCTCGGCTACGGTGAAGGATCTTTTCGCCGGGAAGAGTCTCGGCGCATTCGAATCCAGTTACTCAACCACCGTGCCCGCCGCTGACGCAGTCTTGTTGATCGTCCACGGAACCGATCAGCCCATGAACCACTTTCATCCTGCCCCGCCCAACGCAACAGCCACCGCCCTCGCGGGCACAAAAGACCAGGTCTTCAACCTGACCGGTTCTCTCTGTCGGGCCGGATACGTGCCCCTGCAGATCGTGTATTCAAACCTGCTCACCTCCGCCCGCTATGCCGAGCTCCGCGTCAATGGCCAGATCGCCACACGCATCGCCTTTCCACCCACCGGCTCGGCCGAAGCCTCCGTCTGGATCGAGGCGCAACTGAACAAATCCGATCCCGCCTCATCCGGCCCGGCGCCAGCCCCAAACGTTCTCACGTTCTCCATCCCCGCAGCCTCAGAGCTGCACATCGTCTCGGTCTCCATGCCTCAGACGGCGGCGTGTCCGTGACCTCGCCGGGTGCCCCCGGTCCCTCGCACTTGGGGACCGGGGATAGCCGTAGACACCAATTGCCTTTCCCCGCAATTCCGGTTACCATAAATTCATGGACGGTACGACCTGTTGTCGCCTTTGTACGCTGCTTCGCGCGCTCAGGTAGGCCTTGGTTTGACAGTCCGGTAAAATTCCAGGTTTCCCCGATGCCCGCGATGCAGCCTAAGCTGTCGCGGGTTTTCTGTTTTCCGCCGTCCCTATCAAAGCCAGAAGGACAAAATGAGCCAAGCTCCTGAAGTCAAAGAAACCAAAGCCCAGCGCGCCGAGCGACTCAAGCTCGAAAAGAACCCGTGGGAAGCCTTCAACGACGTGCGCGAGTTCGCCCGTGCCGGCCGTTCCAGCGTCGTCCCCGAGTGGGCCAACCTGTACTTCAAATGGTGGGGCGTCTACACCCAGGGTGACGGCGTCGGCGCCACCGGCGGCAAGGGCGGCGAAGGTCTAGCCTCCGACTACTTCATGATGCGCATCGGCATTCCCAACGGCATCATCACTTCCAGCCAGCTCCGCGACATCGGCGGCCTCACCCGCAAATATGCCCGCAACCTCGCCGACATCACCGTCCGCCAGAACATTCAGCTTCATTGGCTGACGATCGAGTCGCTGCCTGAAGTGGTTGACGCGCTCAGCGCCATCGGCCTGTCGCCGAAAGGCGCATGCGGCGATGTCGTGCGCAACGTCACCGGCTGCCCCCTCGCAGGCGTCGCGGCCGACGAGCTCATTGACGCATCGCCCATCGCCATTGAGATCGCGCACCTGCTTACTGCCAATCCCGAGTTCTACAACCTGC
>PLST01000552.1 GCA_003164255.1 Acidobacteriaceae bacterium
CCTCGCTCTTCCCCGCTGGCCCGTGGCCTTCTTCCCAAAGATGCCTGGCCTTTTCCTCGCCATCCAGCACCCGAAACACGCCCTCAGCCAGTGCCTGCAACTCATCCTCGCCCGGATATACTCGCATCGGCGCAATCCATTCCAGGTATCCGCGTAGCCGCTCCACCACGCGCTTCGAGTAGGCCATGCCCCCCGTCAGCAGCACGGCATCAACCTTCCCCTCCAGCACCGCCGCCATCGCTCCCGCTTCTTTTGCAATTTGGTACACCATCGCGTCAAACACGCTCATGGCCAGCGCGTCTCCGCCCTCCATCCGCCGTTCCACTTCTTCCAGGTCCCGTGTCCCCAGGTACGCAAACAGCCCCCCGTCGCCAAAAACCTTGTGGTCAATCTCCTTTTGCGCAAACCGGCCGCTGAAGCAGAGTTTGAGCAGCGCCCGCACAGGCAACCCTCCCGTCCGGTCCGGCCCAAACGGCCCCTCCTCAATCGTGTTGCTGTCGATCTGCCGCCCTTCGCGATGCGCCGATACCGTAATCCCGCTGCCCATGTGCGCAACAATCAGCCGCATCGTTTCGTACTGCCGGCCGGCCTCTTTCGCATACCGCCGCGCCACGGCCCTGGTATTCAGCACGTGGCCAATCGGCGAGCGCTCAATCAGCGGCGACCCCGAAAGCCGCGCGCAATCCTGCCACTCATCCGCCGTCACGGGATCGACAATGTAGGCATTCACCCCTGCATCCCGCGCAAACTTCAGCGCAAGCAGCGCGCCCAGGTTGGACGCATGCTCTCCGCGTCGCGCCAGATGAAGCTCCTCGACCATTGCATCGTCCACAAGGTAGGTACCGCAGAGTACGGGCGGCAACAACCCTCCGCGCCCTGCCACACCAGCCAGCCGATCTGCCGAGAAGTCCTCCTGCTCCAGGGCCCGCGTGATCATCTCCAGACGATACTCAAGCCGCGCCACCATCGGCCGACCGCCAAACAGNNCCGAACTTCGTCGAAGTCGACCCCGGATTGATCGCCAGCACCTGGCTCCGGGCTTCGAGGCTTCTCTCTGTCGTTCCGTTTTGGGACATGTCGTCCGGCGTCAAATCTCTCCTCACAGCGAACCCGAGTCTACGCCGTAACTGTAATTGAATGCTGGGGCCGCCGTCACACTTCCGCCCAAACCCTGCCCTGCCTTTTTCTCTTTGAACTGAAATGATTTACAGCCGACTTGCCAATTCCGTGCTACACTCAATCCAATCGTAGAATTCGATCTGAAGTTCTTGCCTGTTCCGGTTACCGCCGTCACGCAACACTTCCACATTGCGTTCGCGGTAAAAATGCACTAGAGGAGCAACACCATGGAACAAGGCACAGTCAAGTGGTTCAATGATGCCAAGGGTTTTGGATTTCTGAGCCGTGAAAACGGTGAGGACGTCTTCGTTCATCACACCGCCATCCAGTCGAACGGTTTCCGTTCGCTTCAGGAAGGCCAGCGCGTTCAGTTCAATGTCACCAAGGGCCCCAAGGGCTGGCAGGCAGAGAACGTTCAGGTTGTCTAACGGTTAACCCCGTACAACCAGTTCAAGTTTCAAAAGAAAAGGGACGGCAAATCTGCCGTCCCTTTTCTGCGTCTGCGGAGTTTTCTTTTGCTGACTTTTTCGGTCTTAGCGGCTATCCCGAGTCGTACCCAAACCCAACGAGCTATTTGGTCTTCTATCCACCGGTCGCTGACCGACGACTGTTCACTGTTCACTGTTCACTGATCACTGCTTTTATGCCGCTGGCTTCAGGCTCTTTACGCTGACTTGGGGAATAGCCGGGTGCATACCCACCTTGGTTGTCTCGTGGGTTCCCAGATACTGCAACACATCGTTGATTGAATCTTCAAAGCGGGATCCCGTTTTGTGGGTTGCCTTTACGCCCTTGGATACGAGCTGGCACATTTCAAAGCGGTTCATTCCCTGCGCTAGCGCGCGATGAATCTTGCTGGAACGCATGACGAACTCCGGCGAACAAGGTGGTTGTTGCGTGGAGGAACTGAGCTCGTCAGAGGCAATCGAGACGGCATGCGCCGAGCAAGGCTGAACAGATTCGTGTCCAGATTCAATTGTACGCTGGAAACTGCTCAAGAACCGGCTGAAATGCGGCCGAATACGCATCTGCAACCTGCGCCCCCTGCTTTCAACACTCCTCATTCCCTGTTACCATAAAGGTCGCACAGCCTGGGAAACGGGCTCAGTGAAGAGATTAGAGGGAAAGAGGTTACACGTGGCAGATACCACCAAGATTGAAGACAAGCTGGAACGCAAGAAACTGAAGCGCGCAGCGCGCAAAAAGGCAGCTCCCAAGGCGCCCCGCACCGGAGCTCGCGGGGAGAAGAAGAAGAAGGTCAAGAAACTCGCTCGCGGACAGTCCAAGCGCTAAATCAGCTTCTGGCCATTAGCTTCTAGCTGCTAGCTCATCTTTTTCGGATCGAGCTGAGATCCCGGAAAGACGAGCTAGTAGCTAGAGGCTAGAGGCTAAAAGCTGTCTTTCATCGGCTCCTCCCCCTTCCAGATGCACTGTATTCTGTGACAGAACCCCGCCTGTGGGCTGTGTGCCCCGCGGTGTGAGGAGAAACTGAACTGGCCAGCCAACTGCTTGCCCGCAAATCGATCGACAAGCTCATCCGGGAATCGGAAGAGCCCGGGCGCTCGTTAAAGAAAAGCCTTGGGCCGTGGTCGCTCACCGCGCTCGGCATCGGCGCAGTCATCGGCTCGGGCATCTTTACGGTCATCGGCACCGCCATGGCCGNNGCCTACACCTACACCTACGCCACACTCGGCGAGCTGGCCGCCTGGATCATCGGCTGGGACCTCATCCTCGAGTACGCCTTCTCCAACATGAGCGTCAGCGTCGGCTTCGCCGCTCACATCGTCGACCTCTTCGACTGGTTCGGCGTTCACCTGCCCCTCATGTGGATCTCCCCCGCCTATCTCCCCACGGGTCTCCAGGATTTCGCCGGAAACAACCTCTACGATCCCGGATGGCACTTCGGCTTCAACTTCCCCGCCTTCCTCGTCGTCATGATCCTCACCGTGATCCTGGTCCGCGGCATCCGCGAGTCGGCCCGCGCCAACAACATCATGGTCCTCGTCAAAATCGCCGCCATCCTCGTCTTCATCTTTTTCGGAGCCAGCTTCATCAAGCCCCACTACTGGCATCCCTTCATGCCCAACGGCTGGACGGGCGTCCTCACCGGCGGTTCCATCATCTTCTTCACTTACATCGGATTCGATTCCGTCTCCACGGCCGCCGAGGAGTGCAAGAATCCTCAACGCGACATGCCCATCGGCATTCTCGCCACCCTCATTGCCTGTACCATCCTCTACGGCGGAGTCGCCATCGTCCTCAGCGGCATCGTCCCCTGGCAGTCCGTCATGGGCGACGCGGCGCCGGTAGTGAACGCACTCAAAAGATTGTCACTTCAACCCGGCGGCGCAGGATTGCACTGGGTTCGCCTGTTCGTTCTCGTCGGCGCGCTCATGGGCATGATCTCCTCCATCCTCGTCTTCCAGCTTGGCCAGGCCCGCGTCTGGTTCGCCATGTCCCGCGACGGACTGCTCCCCGCCGTCTTCAGCAAGATTCACGCCCAGTTCCGCACTCCGGCAATCTCCACCTGGGTCGCAGGATTTGTCGTCGGCATTCCGGCCGGCCTGCTCGACATCGGCACCGTCTCCAATCTCTCCAACATCGGCACCCTCTTCGCCTTCGTGCTCGTCTCCATCGCCGTCCTCATCCTGCGCTATCGCGAGCCCGAACGGCCTCGCGGCTTCAGAACCCCCCTTGGCCCGCTCTTTCCTGTCCTCAGCATCATCTTCTGCATCGTGCTCATGATGGGCCTTGAAGTGCTCACCTGGATGGCCTTCTTCGCCTGGCTCCTCATCGGACTCCTCATCTACTTCCTCTACAGCCGCCACCGCTCCGAATTTGCCCCGCAAAGGTAAATGCAAAACGATTGCGCTTGATGCCGCGAGTTCCCTGCGTCTTCCTTTCGACTTGTTTCGTCCATCCGCACACAGAGTAGAATCCCCTCGTGCGTTTCACCCTCCTCATCCCGGCGCTATGCTTGGCCTTCTCCAGCGCACCTGTCGCCCTCGCCCAGGCTCCGTCTTCTGCCGGTTGCGCACTTGTGAAGGGCTACTACCAATGCAACCGAGCCTCTTTTGCAGCGGCGCTCAAAGAAGCGAAAACCGTCGCCGTAGAATCCAAGCCCTTTGATCAGGCAACCGCAAATTCACTCGGTAGACTCGTCCGAACGCTGGACAAGACAGAAGCTTCGGACCATGCCGATCTGACGTTCGTCCTGATCAGGACCCAGGCTGAAGGCATCAACTATGGTCCCAGCGGTCGAGAGCTCGCTTCCTTTCTTGTTTACGCGCGTGGACCTGCGGGAACAGAAAGACAACTCATCTGGGTCGAGACATTCGACGGCGAGCCGGACATCGCCTGGCCGATTGTGGTCTACGACATCATCCGGCAGTTCAAGGCGAGCATCCGGTAATCGCTTTTGCAATCTTCGGAAACCTGATTTGCATTGAAGAATTGCGAATCACCATCCAGTGCTATTCACTCTCCCAGCCCTACCCGGTAAACTTGACTCATGACGGAGATTGAATCTTTCATTCGCCGCCTCCCCAAGGCCGAGCTGCACCTGCATCTCGAAGGCACCATCACGCCTGCCACCCTCAAGGATCTCAGCGCCCGCCACGATCCGCACCCCATGACTCTCCGCGAGGCCAAAGCCTACTACCGCTTCGACGACTTCACCGGATTCATTGAGGCCTTCAAGGCAGTCACCCGCCGCCTCATCGATCCTGAAGACTACGAACTCGTAGCCTGGCGCATGATGCAGCAACTCGCCGCTCAGGGCATCGTCCACGCCGAGGTCTACATCTCCGTCGGCGTCATCTACATGTGGCGCAACTTCGATCCGCGCGCCTTCGAACCCATCTTTGAAGCGCTCGAACGAGCCCGAGAGCGTGCCGCCCGTGAACTCAATCTCTCCCTCTACTGGATCTTCGACGCCGTTCGCCATTTCACCGTCGAAGAAGCCGACCGCGTCTTCCGCAAGGCTGCGGAAATGCGCAATCACTATGCATCCATCATCGGCATCGGCCTCGGCGGAGACGAGCGCCGCACCGGCTCTGAGCCTTTTCGCGCCCTCTACGAGCAGGCGCGCCGCGCAGGCCTGCGCCTCACCAACCACGCTGGCGAAACCACCGGCCCTGAAGCCATTCGCGAAGCGCTTTCCATCGGCTCCGAGCGCATCGGTCACGCCTTGTCCGTCCTCGAAGATCCCTCCCTCGTCGACGAGCTCAAGAACAGCGCCATCCCGCTCGAGCTCAATCCCACCTCCAACGTCCGCACCGGCGTCTGCGCCTCTTTCGCTGACCACCCCTTGCGCCGATGTTTCGACGCCGGCCTGCTCGTCACCATCAACTCCGACGATCCCGCCTTCTTCGGCTCCGACCTCGCCAGTGAGTATCTGCTCGCCCACAAGCAACAGG
>PLST01000217.1 GCA_003164255.1 Acidobacteriaceae bacterium
TTCGAGGGCGCGGATGGTTTCTTTGCGTACAGTCAGGCGCTCCACCAGGTCGGCGCGGACTTCGTAGCCGCGGCCCGGTGTGTCGGGAATCGCAATCTCGCCCGCCGATGACACAACAACCTCCGGCTCGATGATGTCTTCGGTCCAGTAGCGCGCTGAGGCAGAAACATCACCGGGCAGCGTGAAGTTCTCGAGCGTTGATAGCGCGATGTTGTGGCTGCGCCCAATGCCCGACTCCAGCATGCCGCCGCACCAGACCGGAATTCCCCGCTCATGCGCCGCATTATGCACCGCAATGGCCTCAGAGAATCCGCCTACGCGGCCCAGCTTGATGTTGATGATCTGGCAGGACTCCATCTCGATGGCGGCGAGCGCGTCTCTTCTATTTCTAATCGACTCGTCAAGACAGATCGGCGTATTGAGCCGCTTCTGCAGCATGGAGTGGTAATAGAAGTCGTCGTGCCAGAGGGGCTGCTCGATCATCAGCAGGTCGAACGCATCAAAGGCCACCAGGTGATCGGCATCGCGCAGCTTGTAGGCCGAGTTGGCGTCCACGCTGAGCGAAATCTCGGGCCAGCGGTCGCGCACCCGCTCAAGAACATCCACATCCCAGCCCGGCTTGCACTTGAGCTTGATGCGCTGATAGCCCGCCGCAAGCTCGCGCTCAATGATGGCGAGCAGCTCGGGAATCGAGTTCTGAATGCCCAGCGACACGCCGCAGGGGATGGTCTCTCGCACGCCGCCGATCAGATTTGAAAGGGAGACTCCTTCGCGCTGCGCTTCAAGATCCCAGATGGCATTTTCGAGCGCCGCCTTGGCCATGCGGTTTCCGCGCACCTGCTTGAAAATCTTCGGGCAGTCGCCGCCGTGTTGGACGGGCTCGGCAGCCAGCATGGGACCGAGCTCATGCGTAATCACCGCCCAGGCGCTCTCGGTGGATTCGGCTGAAAAATACGGATGCTCGCCTGCCGTGCACTCGCCCCAGCCGGTCAAACCTTCAGACTGCACCTCGGCAAGCAGAATTCTGCGGTTGCGGGTAATGCCGAAGCTGGTTTCAAACGGGCGCACCAGCGGCATATGAATTTCGCGCAAAATAATCGCATCAATTCTCATAAATTTTGTCGAACCTCTGGGAAAAATCTCATTCCAATTTCAGTCCAACTCAAGCTGCGTATCGGTTCCTAGTTCGTAAATTCCGTTGCCTTGCTCATCTCGAGAGAAACCTATGACCGCCAGACCCTGTGTAAAAGCCTGCTGAAACCGCTTCCGATTCTCCAATTGAACTTCCAGGGCTTGTTGCCGCCCCGCTTCCGTTGCCTTCCACTGGTAAATGGAGGCCGGAACCTGGATTCGCTCTTCGATCGCCTGCGCGCTGGTTGCACGCCCCGCGATGTGCGCTTCGACTCGCCGTGAATCCAGACGCCACTCCGCGATGAGCCGGTCTGTGGGCAAACCTGCCTGCAGTCGAGAAGAGGATACACCATAGAAATCCACACGATAGCTGCGAACGATGGCTCCCAGCCTGTGGATATTGAGAAAAGCATTCTTGATTTCGAGCGGATCAAACGTCCACTGCATGCGCCTTATTCCACGCGTTAGCGCTTCACGTCGTTGTTCCAGCTTGAGTTGCCGGCCGAGGCCGCGATTGCGATACGCCGCCTTCACGGCCAGCATGTGCGAGTGGAGGTAAGGTTGCGGGGCGGCGGGACCGGCCTTGATGCCGGGCAAAGAAAAGACGAAGCCGACCAAACCTGGGGCGGGGGTTGGGGATTGGGCCGAAATTAAGCTGGGGCTTGGGGCGATTTCGGTGTCGAAGGCGCCGATCACTTGCCCGCCGATCTCCTGCGCTACCAGGAAGGTCTTGCGGGGAATGACGTCGCTTTCGTCGTAGCCCCAGGTTTCAATCTGCAGCTCGACGCAGGCCTGCANNAGCTTTTGCTTGGCCCCGGCCCATAGCGCTTCGAGTTCTTGAGGGGCGAGCTCTTCGAGAGGCCGTGCGGAGGCCAGCTCCATCTCGCGGAAGCGTTGCCTGAAGCGCAGATTGCAGCCGCGCAACGCCATCTCCGCATCCACGCCGAGGTGACGGCCCAGGTTGACCACGGTGAAGAGCAGATCGCCAAGCTCAGCTTCAACGGCGGTCTTGCGCGCGGGATCGTTGGACGACGCCTCCGCGGCCTGGACTTCGGCTTCGAGCTCGCGGGTTTCTTCTTCGAGCTTTGGCAACAGATCGCGCCAGCTCGGCCAATCGAAACCGGCCTTCTGCGCCTTCGCGCCCAGCTTCGCCGCCTCAGCCAGCGCGGGCATGGCGCGCTGCACGGTGTCGAGGCGGGATGCGGGTCCGCTCTGCGCGCTGCCAGGCTTTTTCTCCGCTTGCTTGATTTCTTCCCAGTTGCGCAGGACGGCAGCCGATGAGCCTTCGACAGCCGCGTCCACTATGGCGCGATTGCCGGCGGCTTTGGATGCTTCGTCGCCGAAGACATGCGGATGGCGACGGATGAGCTTGCGGTTCAGATGATCGAGTACATCGGAAATGGTGAAGTGGCCCTCGTTGGCCGCCATCTCCGCATAGAACAGCACCTGGAGCAGCAGATCGCCCAGCTCTTCTGCCAGGTGAGGAAAGTCGCGCCGCTCAATGGCGTCGAAGACCTCGTAGGTTTCTTCGAGGGTGTACTTGCGAATGGCGTCGAAGGACTGCTCGCGATCCCACGGGCAGCCGTCTGGGGCGCGCAGACGCGCCATGATGGCCGCCGACTCTGCGAACATCGCGCCTGCGCGCGCTGGATCGGTGACGGTGGGCGCGGGTTTTTCAGCTTTTGGATTGTCGGGAGGGAGTTCCATTCTCCTTCAGTTTAACGCTTGGCTTGCGACAGCTTGTTCGGCATATGGCTGTCTCAGTGCGCGATTTGTTCTGCTGAGAGCGCTCTCGTAGCGCCCCTCCAGGGCGCAAAACGCCTATCGAAACGTCATCCCAGGGTTTCGTCCGCCGCGGCGGACTCCACCCTGGGCTATTCTCGACTCCTCCCTCCGGGAGGAGAAGGCGCAGTAAATTTTGACAAAGCAAAAGGAACCGATCGGCACAACAAAGATGCCGATGCGATTGCTTGAGTGGGATACGTGCAAACCGGACCCCGTATACTCAAGTCGCGCATGATTCGTATTCTTGCAACAGGATTTGCCGGGCTTCTGGGGCTTGCGTTCGGCAGCTTTTTGAACGTTTGCGTGAGCCGCTGGCCTGCAGGCGAGAGTGTGGTGACGCCGCGTTCGCATTGCCGAGCCTGCGCGCGCACGCTTGCNNGGGGACGATGCCGGGGATGCCAGGCACCAATCAGTTGGCGCTATCCGCTGGTGGAGTTGGCTGTTGGTGCGCTCTGGGCAATCGACGCCTGGCAGGGATTTCGAGAAAACCCGCTCACGCCCGGCCCGCTGAAGTATGCACTTCAGGGCGCCCACCATCATCCGATGGTTCCGATCCTGGCGGTTGCCGGTCAGGCTTTATTCGGGTGGTGGATGGTTGCATTGGCAGCGCTCGATGCCGAAAATCTGTGGCTGCCCAACCGCCTGACGATCTCCGGAATGTTTCTCGGCCTTGGGTTCAGCATCTTCGGGATCTATGAGGCGAGCTGGCACACAACGGTGATCAGCGACTGCTGCTTCGTGCCGAAATTCGACAGAACTCTGTTTATCGCTTTTTCGTTGGCGACGCTTGCGTCGATCTTTGTCGCTGCCGGCCTGGTGCTGCTGCTTCGCTGGCTCTACGGGATGATTCGCCACCGGGAAGGCATGGGCCTGGGCGACGTGAAGCTGATGGCGCTGCTTGCAGCCTGGCTCGGCCTGCCGGGGACCCTGCTCGCCTTCCTGATTGGCACGCTGCTGGGCGCGATTGCCGGCATCGTTGTCATCCTCGTTCCGTCAAGGCGAGAGGACCCGGCCGACTGGAAAACCACGCGCCTGCCATTCGGAACATTTCTTTGTATCGGTGGATTGATCGCCAGCCTGTGGGGTCAGCCGATCATCAGCGCTTACCTTCACTGGGTGGGCTTCTAGCTCGAGCTACTTGGCCGGCGCGGCGTTGGCAAGCTCAGGCTCCTTGAGAGCCTTCTTCGCATCCTTGCCGTGCTTGCTGTCGGGGTCGTAATCAACCACTTTCTGGTAATTCACTTTTGCCTCGGCGAAGTTGCCAAGATGCCGGTTCGCTTCGGCAAGCCCCCAGTAAATTTCGGGCTCGTCAGGCGCAAGCACCATCGCGGACTGGAAACGTGATAGCGCAGCCTTCCAATTCTTGTTGTCGAGGTAGTACTGGCCGACGCTGATGTCTTCCTTCGAAGTTTCCTTGGGTGGCCCGGCGAGCGCATCGTTCTTATGCTTGCCTTTGCCGGTGGGCTCGTCGTCGCCCGGCGTTGGCAGCAAGCTGTCCATGCTCTTGATGTCGGAGCTGGATTCCCTGCCCTCCACGATGTCTGTGCCCCCATCGGCTGTATCGGGGCTCTTTACGGGATCAAGGTCTTCGAACGGTGCAGCCATCTTGTCGACAGCCTCGTCGGGAGAAGCGGCCGGCACATCGGGCGTGATGGTGGTGGGCATCACGGGCACATTCGTTGTATCGCCGGGGAACGGGTTGGCGTCGGCCGGCGGCTGGGTTTGAGCGGGAGCCTGCCCCTGTGTCGCGGCGTTCTTTTTTGCCTTCGCCTGGCCCGAACTGTCTGACTGGCCCCGCGCCTGGACCGCCCCAAGGCAGCCGGCAAGCACCAGCGCAACTGCGATTCCCCTTCTCATTGCCCGATTCCTTATCCCATCCGCATCCCCTTCAATGTTACGATGCGGCCATACCGTATTCTCAGATTTTCGTCGCGCTTGTGCAAACGGCGCGACCCGAGGAAAGCGCTCAAATTTATATGGGACTCATCATTCGCTCGTCCGCCATCCACGCCGCCGGCTGCTATACCACCACTGCCATCCGCAAGGGCACGCGCGTTGCCGAGTACACCGGCCATCGGCTCAGCAAACGGCAGGCCGATCTCAGCTATGAGGACTCGCCCATTACCTACCTGTTTGGACTGGGAAAAGGCGAAATCGTCATTGACGGGCACTCCATGGCCATGTTCATCAACCACAGCTGCGCACCGAACTGCGAGACCGAAGAGAAGAACGGCCGCGTCTGGATCAAGGCCATTCGCAACATTGCGCCGGCCGAGGAAATTACCTACGACTACTGCCTTTACGACGGCGGTGACGACGAGGCCATCTGCAACTGCGGCGCGGGCAAGTGCCGCGGGACGATGTATTCGCGTGAAGAAATCCGGCGGCGCAAGGCATTGCAGAAGAAAGCCCACAGCAACGGGGCGAGCAAGAACGGCAGCAAGCCGAAGCGGTGAATGCGGGGTTGCTCGCGCTACATCAGCCGCAGCGCATCCACATCCACAACAAGTCCGCGGCGCGGCACTCCTGCCCGGTCGGCGTGCGCCCCAACTTTCGCATGGTCGCCGCCGCGGCCGACGGGTGAGATCCAGAACCGCCCGCCCGCTTTCGTTCTCACGCGGCCCGATGGAAGGGCTCGATCTTCGGCTGCTTCTTTCGCGATGCGCGCCACAGATCGTAATCGGTCTGCAACTCATACCAGATTCCCGCGTGGGTGCCAAACGCGGCGGAAAGACGCAGCGACATTTCGGCTGAGATACCGGCCTTGCCATTGAGGATGCGGGAAAGCGTGGCGCGGGAAACCTTCAAATGCCTGGCGGCGGTGGTCACATCCACGTCGCCAAGAAACTCCCGTAGCACTTTGCCTGGGTGGGGCGGATTGTGCATGCGCATATCGTTTCTCCTAGTGGTAATCCTTATAGTCGACGAGGATGGCATTTTCGTTTTCAAAGGTGAAGGTCAATCGCCAGTTGCCGTTCACTTTCACTGACCAATGGCCCTTAAGATCGCCGTGCAAAGGGTGCAGCTTCCATCCCGGAGCGTTCATGTCGGTCGCAGTCTTTGCCCGGCTCAACTGAAAGAGCTGGACCGACAGTTTGGCGGTATGAGAAGGTTGAATCCCAGCTTTGCTCCCGGTGGTGAAAAACTTCTCGATCCCACTATGCCGGAAGCTCTTGATCATGTGTATAGTGTCGCGCTCCACTTCTCACTTGTCAAGCGAGAGGCTTTGAACGCGAACCGCGCCGAAGGCATCTGCCCTCTCACATGAGCCGCAGCGCATCCACATCCACCACCAGACCGCGACGCGGAACTCCTGCCTGGTCCGCGTGCGCCAGCATGCCCACCAGTGCTGCGTTCAGCGCCTTGCGCGTTGCGGCTTTCAAAATCAGGTGAAAGCGATACACGCCCTTGATGCGCGCAATGGGCGCGGTGCAGGGGCCGAGCACGCGAACTCCCTCCGGCGACGCGCCTTGAAACCAGCGGCC
>PLST01000298.1 GCA_003164255.1 Acidobacteriaceae bacterium
CCGCAGGCCGGATTGAACCGCCGTTGCGCCTCCCGATGCGGCACGAGGCAGACCCAGTCCTTGGCTAGCCTTTATTCAGTTGAGCCGAGCCAATGCTATACTCAGGGTGCGCTCGTCTACCTGCGGCGATTCGGGGAGCCCCCGATTGCGGGCAGCAGCGACATTTGGAGGAGTACCATCGCACTCGACAAACGTTCGGCTAAGTCTTTTATCCGCATTAACGACCGGATCCGCACACGCGAAATCCGCGTGATTGACGAAAACGGTGAACAGCTGGGCATCCTGCCGCCCTTTGAGGCGTTGAAGATTGCCCGCGAACGGGGTCTGGATCTCGTTGAAGTGTCACCCAACGCGGTTCCGCCGGTCTGCCGCATCCAGGATTACGGGCGCTTCCTTTACGAGAAAGAAAAGAGCGAGCGCGCCGCCCGCAAAAAGCAGAAGGTGATTGTGGTGAAGGAGGTCAAGTTCTCCGTTACCGTGGATGAGCACGACTACCAGACCAAGAAGAATCAGGCAGTGAAGTTCCTGGCCGGCGGCGATAAGGTGAAGGCCAGCCTGCGCTTCCGCGGTCGTCAGATGGCCCATCGCGAGTTGGGTTACGCGATTGTCAACCGGCTGATTCAGGACATTGGCGATGCGGGCATTGTGGAATTCATGCCGCGCATGGAAGGAACCATTCTGCATGCGATTCTTGCCCCGTCAAAGAAGCAGGAAGCGCCCAAGCCCAAGCCAGCAACTGCGCCACAAGCAGACGCCGAGGCGGCGCAGGCGTAAACAGTTTGCAGTTTTGATTGCAGAAAGGCCGCTCGCTTGAGCGGCCTTTGCTTTTGGCTGCGCATGATGCGGGGCCGCGGAGGTTTTACAACTACAAGTTCGAGTGGTTATAACTTGAGTGCCGGCCGATGAGTGGCGACGCATGCGCGCAAATTGTTTTGCCGGGAGGATGCCTTGATGAGCCGGAGTGAAATAATCCTATTAGCGATGACAGCCTTGACCACTACGATGCTGGCGCAGAGTTCCACAATGGTGGCGCAGGGTTCGGGCTGGCCTCCGCCGGCAGGGCATATGACCATGCCCATTTGGCCGGGAGCTGCGCCGGGAGCGCCTTCGAATCTCCCGCCGGAATCGGACATGACTACGGCCAAGGACAACCTTATAGCCGGTCGTCCGCTGATCCGACTGGGCAACGTAGTGACGCCAACGGTCACGCTCTACAAAGCCAAGGGAGCAGGCAGCGCGCCGGGCCCGGCGATCGTGGTTTTTCCCGGTGGCGGCTATAACATTCTGGCCATCGATCTTGAAGGCACGGAAGTGTGCGATTGGCTGACCGGGGCGGGCGTGAATTGCGTGCTGCTGAAATATCGTGTGCCCGGCACTGGGCCTTATCCAAAATCGAGCGCGGCATTGCAGGACGCGCAACGCGCCATGGGACTTGTGCGGTTGCATGCGGCCGAGTGGGGCATCGATCCGAATCGGGTTGGGGTGCTGGGATTCTCGGCGGGCGGGCATCTGTCAGCGGCCATCAGCAACATTTATGACAAGCGGCTCTACGATCCGATTGATGAGGCAGACAAGCTCAGTTGCCGGCCGGATTTTTCCGTTGTGGTGTATCCCGGGTATCTGGCAAACGCTGATCAGAATTTTGCGCCGAACCCTGAGATTCATCCTACGGCTAATACGCCGCCGACATTCGTTGTGCAAGCCGAAGACGATCCGGTGCACGTGGAGAATGCGGTGGTCTACTACATGCAGTTGAAGAGTGCAAAGGTTCCGGCGGAACTGCATGTGTATGCGCAGGGCGGACATGGCTACGGACTTAGGCGCACCGCGCTTCCCGTGACCACCTGGCCCGACGAAGCAGAGAAGTGGCTGCGGACCATCAAGGTGCTCGCGAACGAATAGAATCGCAGTATGCAGTTCGCTGTTTTGACCATCTCCGACCGCTGTTCGCAGGGCCTGCTTGAAGACACTGCCGGGCCGGCGACGGTTGCGCTGCTGAGACAGCACTGGCCCGACGCGGAGATCGCGACGGCGCTGTTGGCCGACGATGAAGTTGCAATCGCGGACAAGCTCAAGGAATTTTGCGCGGCGGGCGCATCGCTGGTGCTGACCGTGGGTGGAACGGGCATGGGCCCGCGCGACCGCACTCCTGAAGCAACGCTGCGAGTGATCGATCGGGAAGCGCCGGGCCTGGCCGAGGCCATGCGCTCCCGGGGCGCTGAAAGTAATCCGTACGCATGGCTTTCCCGCGGGATCGCAGGGATGAACAAAGAGACTTTGATCGTGAATCTGCCGGGAAGCAGGCGCGGGGCCGAGGAAGGTCTCGCCGCTATTGTTGCTCTGCTGCGGCACGGAATTGAAGTGGCGAGTGGGGGACAGGAGCATCCGTAGCGGCCGCACCAACCGGCCCAGCCCCTCAAGTGAATCGAATTATCGGTGGAATCACCGGCCTTTTTGATCTGGCCGGCGGCGGGGAAACGGTTTCCAGAAAGCCTGGAATCCTTCGGCTTCAACCGCCCCTGGGGAGCAGCCGTCTGCCAGCTATACAGCATAATCAGAGCCTTTACGCGCGATTCTTCCCTGCCAATCCGCTTTAGAAACACCGGGAACAGCGTACAATCATCTTGCAAATGAGCGCCGCCAAGGTCACTTCAAAAAAGAAGCAATCCAATCGACGTCATTCTTCCGTGAGCATCCGCGATGTAGCCAAACGTGCGGGTGTTTCCATCGCCACCGTGTCGCGCGCAGTGAACGGGATCACCACNNGTGTCAGGCCGGAGCCGCATCCTTGGCCTGATTGTTTCTGAAATCACAAATCCTTTCTTCCCGGAGCTGGTGCAGGAGTTTGAGAACCTGGCCGTTGCCCAAGGCTATGAAGTGATGATCGGTTCCACCAACTACGAGCCGGCGCGCACCGAGTCGCTGATTCGCCGCATGCTGCAACGCAACGTGGACGGCGTGGCCGTGATGACCTTTGGCATTGAAGAAGAGCTCGTCAAGAAGCTGGTGGAGAGCGAGTTCCCGATGGTGTTTGTGGATCAAGGACCGAAGCTACCGAATATTCGCGTGCTGAAGGTGAATTACGGCGAAGGCATTCGCGGGGCTGTGCAACACCTGGCGGCGCTCGGTCATCGTTCGATCGCGTTTATCACCGGCCCGCTTCGGCTGCGCTCCGCCTTGGCGAGGCGCGATGCATTTCTTGAGTCGATGACCGAACTCGGGCTCACCGCGCCTGAAGGCCACATTGTGGAAGGCGACCACACCATGGAAGGCGGCATGGCGGCCATCGAGCTGATCGCCGCACACGATCAATTGCCCACCGCCGTTGTCTGCTCCAACGACATGACGGCCATCGGAGTTCTGCATGGGCTCTACCGCACGACGCACAAGGTGCCGAACGACATTTCCGTGGTGGGATTCGACGATATCCACCTGGCGCAGTTCATGCTGCCGCCGCTGACCACCGTGCAGATGTCGTGCAAGCAACTGGCGACCGCAGCCGTGCAGGCGCTGCGCGCGGGCATTGAGCCCGACCATCCCAAGGCCGCGCAGCGCGAATGGCACGTTCCTACGCAGTTGGTTGTACGCCAGTCCACGGCATTTCCGCGTGGCTCGCTTCCGGCACTCAAAAAGAAAGCTCCCGCTCATCGGGCTGAGGCGGCCGCAAAATAGGACGAGAAGCGGGTACGGACTGGCGGGCAGTTTGTCGCAGACTTCTAGCGCTCGCCGAAGCGCCAGGAGATGGAACCGCCGATCCACGACACCATGCGCACGCCGACGGCCTGTTCGTTGGTCCCGCAGTCAAAGTCGCTGTAGGCGCCGGTTGGGCCCGAGCCCGGAGCACAATAGGGCGTTTGCAAAAGAGTCCAACCTGGATTCAAGCTCTCGGTCGTCTGGCCCGTGTAGCCTCGCGCAAGTTCGCCATTTGCGCCAAGCTCCAGCCGGCCATTGAAAAATGGACGCACTGCCGCCATGCGGAGTTCGCCTACGGGGACGGCCTCGTACTGGGCCGGATGCTGCGCATTGCCCAGGTCAAGCAACTTGTGGCCCACATACTCATACTCGCCGCGGCCGAGCAGGCCGAAGGGCAACTTGTCGAGCGTGGTTAATGCGTCGAAGATGGTGCGGGGTGCTTCAGGAACCACGGTGCCGGGAATGCCGTTGAACGCGGCAAGCCGTGCATCGGCCTTGGAAAAAACGCCCTGCAATGTGCCGAAGCTGAACTGGTGTCGCGCATTTATGGTTAGAAACTTGAGTGTGCCCGGTCCGAGGTCTTCGGCCGATCCGTTGTCAGGATCGATTTTGGCTAAAGTGGCCGTCATGGTTGTGCGGCTCACCGTGACGCGAACATCGGTTCCGGTGAAGGCTTTCTCGAGCACCAGTTGCAGGTCATGTGAGCGTTCGAAAGGATTGGCGAGCGCGCTGGCTCCGGTGGCCGATGGCCCCAGATTGATGCGCGGGTCCTCGGTGAAGAATGCCTGTCCCATGCTGAAAGAGGCTGATGGGAGCCAGCGCCCGGCGACCATACCGGCCGGCGTCCATGTGACTGTTGCTTTGGGACTTTCAAAACTGTTCCACTCGACGAACGAATAGGCGGAGCGGAATTTGTCCACGTTCCTCATCTCGACGGAATCGTGGCGCAGACCGGCATAGAAGCGCAGATGCCGGCCGAGATCGCCGTGCAAGGCGACATACGGAGCCAACTCGCGCAGGGTGACGTTGTTGCCCAGGACGGGCACGAATGTGCCAAAGCTTTGGATGCCGGCGGAAAGATAGTGGTCGAGATCGTCGTTGTGAATGTCGTCCTGGTTGTAGAGAAGGCCAGCCATGGCTTCGAGCGATGGCTTGAAGGTGTGCGTCTCGCGGGCTTCAGCGCCTTCGACAGTGCGAAATTCGCTCTGGCGGATGAGGCCTTCGCCGAAGTTCGAGAACAGGGCCAGATTGTAGGAGCGAAAGTAGCCTGAGAATGAAGCTACGTCGCGCGCACCTGCCTTCCATTGATCGTCCGCGGCAAGCAGGCCGGTGTGCGTCTGGTCCTGCTGTCGCGGGTCGAGCGTGTCATTGACCTGGATGCCGTAGCCGATGGGGACCAGGTTGCCTTCGTGGGAGTGCCCCCAATATCCGATGCTCAGCAACGTGATCTGGTGGCTGCCGGCGTCAATGGAGCGCATGGCATTCCACTTAAATTGTTTGCGATGCTCCAGCGTGCGCATGAGCCCATTGCCGTAATTAGCCTCTAAGGCAATCCACTCTTTTTTGTTCGGGTCGGAAGGCGCGAAGCCGGCAGACAGGTCGGCGTCGCGATAGTCGCCGGTGAGGGTGAGGAAGGTACCGATCCTCGGGCGCAGGCTGTAGGTGGCCGACCTGTTGAGGGCATGATTGCCTTCAAGCACGTTGAACGCTCCGCCATCCGTGGCCACGCTGCCGAGGGCCGCGGAGATGTATATGTTGGGGTCGGCGTATCCATTGCCGTGAGCGTTGGCGGAAAGGTTGTTGGGAACCAGGAAGCCGCCGACAGCGATGTACTGGCCGATGGGTTCGCCGTGGTCGCCTGCCACACCCGGTACAAAGTACTGCGGCGCCTTGATGCCTCCGGCCGCCGTCTCAATGGGCATGCCTGGAATGGAGATGGGCGCGCCGGGCCGGCCGGGATTGGCGTCAAGCAATTCTTCGCGCACCATGATCTTCTGGCCCGGGTCGGGCGAGTCTAATGCGACATCGCTGACATCGGCCGCAACCACAACCTCTTCAACCACCGCGTTCAGGCTTTCGAGTTGCAGCGTGAGGCTTGCGGCATTGGGGCCAAGCTGAACCTGGCGCGCAATGGACGCAAAACCAGCGGCGTGGACATGCACGGTGTATGCGCCCGAGTCGGCCAGGGCTGCGGAGAATGTGCCGTCGGCTGCGGTTGTGACTACGTGTTTGATCCCTGAGGCCGAATCGAGCTCGACACGGGCCGCGGGCACCGGTCTCGCTGCCGGGTCGAGCACGCTGCCCGCGACGCGAACTTCGGAGGTCTGCGCCGGGGAGGCGATGGCAGAAACAAGGACACACAGGACGAGTATTACGATTGCAAAATTCGTGCTACCCGTGGCTGTGATTCTAGACATCGATCCGACCGCTCTCCGCTTTAAAGCTTGTGATTGTGCTTATGGCCGTGGTCATGCGTGTGGCTGTGCGCAGGTTCGATTTGATGCGCGGGGACGGTCATCACGAGGCGGCCGTGCTGCACGCCCTTGAGGCCGATTAGGCGGTCGGCAAACTGCTCAACACGTGCCGACTTGCCATGAACGATGAGCACCTCGAGGCAGGATTCGTGGTCAAGGTGCGCGTGGCTGGTGGACACGACAAGGTCGTGATTGTCGTGCTGGACTTCAGTCAATTTTTCTGAAACGCCATGAGAGTGGTGATCGTAGATGAGTGTGACGGTGCCCACCACCGTGGCATCGGGCGCGGCCGTCTGCTCGGTGACCAGGCGGTCTCTGATCAGATCGCGAAATGCCTCGGAACGGTTGGTATATCCGCGGCGGGCGATAGAGCGGTCAAACCGCTTGAGAAGGTCGGAATCGAGCGCAATACCGATTCTGCTGAGAACGCCCATGCGTGCTCCTCCACGAACACTCGACTCTCCAGNNTTGGCGTCGCGGCGCTTTGACAGCGCGCAACTGACGGCGAGGGTGGAGACGAGCGCGCTTACCGATCCGCATCTGCGCGAGGACTGGAGAGCGAACATCGATCGCATCCTGCTGGATTCAACCCAACCGATTGACAGGGTGAAATTATCTTACGAGTTTGCCCGCGGACAGGGCGCCCGGCCTTTGTTCTGTCCCACTCATCGCAAAAACCGCGATGGATGGGGCACGGGACATCTTCTTGAGATGAGCGAAAGGAAACTGCATTTCCTTCAACTACGATTGGCACAAAATCATACGCAAGAAAACGACCGGGTGGATTTTCGAGTCCCATGAAGGCTCGAAAATCCACCCGGTTGTTTTGCCTCGCGTGGAAGTGAATGGGTTCGGTATCGCCGTCTACTGCGGAGTTACCAGTTGATGGGCAATGGCGAATAACGCGAGCTCGAGGCGAGTGGAGACGCCGGTCTTGTCAAAGATGTTCGACAGGTGGCGCTTGACGGTCTCTTCGCTCAGGTTGAACTGCTTGGCGATGTCGCGGTTGCTGCAGCCTTCAACGATGCAGCCCACGACTTCAAGCTCACGGGGCGTGAGGCCGTAGGTTTTGTGCTGCGGCACGGCAGCCTGCTGCATAAGGTCATGCAGGGCCGAAACCAGGTTGACGACGCGCTTGCCGCCGATCCAATAGTCGCCGGTGGAGACGGTGCGGATGGCAGTTTGCAGGTGGCTGGCGAGGGCATCTTTGAGCACGATGCCGCGCGCGCCGATGTGCAGCGCCTCAATAATCTGCTGGGTGGTGATGGTGGAGGTGAGCAGCAGGATTTTTACCGTCGCCGTGCCATTCATGATGGCGCGCATGGCTTCAAGGCCGGGAAGGCGGGGCATCTGCACGTCGAGCAGCAGAATATCGGGCTGCAATTCGAGAGTCTGGGTGATGGCCTCGTCGCCATCGGAGGCTTCGCCGACGACCTCAAATCCATCTTTCAGGACGAGCATATTGCGCACGCCGATACGCACGACAGGGTGATCGTCTGCCAACACGATTCGAATTGGGCGTTCCATCGTTACGGCAAGCCTCCTCTAGAAGGCCAAAAAATCAAGCCTTAAAGTCTGCCTCCAGCATACGCTCCAGGTTTCGTGCAGCGGCGCGCAAATCACCGAGCAAAGCCATGCTGTTATCCAGGTGGTTACTGTCTGCGTCAAAGGTTAATTCTTCAAATACGGCCCCGATGCGGGCTGCCTGCAGGGCACCAGCCATGCCGCAGCCGCCTTTGATAGCGTGGCCAATGCGGCGAACTTCAGCCGCGTCGCCCCTGGCAATGGCCGCCTCAAGCGATTGCGCGCGCTTGCCCAGGTCTGCCACCACGGCCACATAGATCTCGCGCATGGCCGGCTCGGGCATCATGCCCCGGAATTGCGCCAGGGTGTCGGAGCTGATGACCGGCACCGACGGATCGAGCCGCGAGGTGGCCGGCTCGGCGCTGCCCAAACTGCGGCCTTCAAGCAGCTTTGCGAGCGTCTCGACGTCAAAGGGCTTGGCCAGAAAGCCGTCGGCTGCCGCCGCCACATCCTCCGGCGGATTGCTGCCGCTAATCGCGTAAATCGGCGCTGGGGTGCGCGTGCGCAGCGCCGCAATCAACTGGACCCCGCTCAAGCCCGGCATCTGGGCGTCCATCAGGATGGCGTCTGGGGAAAAATCCTTGCCGCCCAGCATCTCGAGCGCAACGGTTCCGTCCACCGCCGTATGTACGGTGTAGCCGTTCATGGTGAGGACTGTCGCGGTCACTTCCCGGCTGACCAGATCGTCGTCGATCAGGAACAGAACGGGAGCTTTACGCCGCGCATCGAAATTAAGCATGAATTCTAGTGTGCATCGCGACAGCGGGATGCAAGCAAAATTCTGACCTCGGGGTATCCATCTTGAACACGCGCCCGGAGAGGCTGACCTTCCGCCCAAATTGGCCTTAGTGGGCCGAGCCTGCCTGCACCTCGCCAGCCGGCAAGCCCAGCGAGGCGGCCGGCGGCAGATCCTTTCCGTTGCCCAAAAGGCGGCTTGCCTCCTGAAACGTCTCGGAGCGCAGTTGCCACTTCTGGATGGCGAGGTCGTAGCGCACCGTGACATTGTTGAGCCAGTAGGGCCGGTTCTCGCCGAGCCAGACCTGGGAGTACTCCGTCTTGAGCGCCGAATAGGCATCGCGCAAGTCCTCGCAGCGGCCATTGTTGCCTGCAATCTCGCTGAGAGTGTTTGAGGTTTCATCGCTACGCGACTTGTCGTGTTGATTGGCGACGGCCTGTGCATAGGAGGCGGCGATTTCCTGGGCCAGCTGAAACTTCATCCCAATCAGGTCGAGCCGGCGCGCGCCCAGGTCCATGGCGGTGAGCGCATCCTTCTCCTTCAAACCCGGGTTTGCGGCTCTGGCCTGGGCCAGCAGCACAACAGCGTGCTCGGCATGCAGGCGCAGGTCCGCAGCCTGCGGCAACAGCTTCGCCGAGACCTCCTGCCCCTGAGCGCTCCACGGGTCAAGCCAGAAGACCGAGTCGCTGCTCAACCGCACATCAGCGTTCGCCAGCACTTCGTTGGCGGCCATCAGTTCCTTTTCCGCCTCGTTCACCTTTCCGCTCACGTCGCCATGGAAGACCACACCGTAGGCGTCCTGGTAATCGGGAATGGGGCTCTCGCCTGCCTGCCACGAAGCCACCGGGCCAAACAGCACCCCGTACCAATTCTGATTGAAGAGACC
>PLST01000102.1:0-2042 GCA_003164255.1 Acidobacteriaceae bacterium
TACAAGGTGCGCGTCTACGTTCCTTTTGGAACGGAATGGTATCCCTACTTTATGCGCCGGCTGGCAGAACGCCCCGCCAACGTGCTCTTCCTGGCGCGAAATTTCTTCCGCTCCTGAGTCTCCGCCAGTTAGAGTTCATTCTGCGGAATCCTTCTTGCTCGCCAATTCGCGCTTGCGCAGCATCAAACACAGGCCGCACTGCTTGCACCGCCAGGGATAGAAGCCGAGCAACGAATAAATTCTCTTCTGCAAAAAGCCTTTGCGGAAGATGCGATGGACCTTATCGCTGCCGCACTCATCGCAAAGCACGCGCTCATTCGCCGAGTTCGCCTCGACGATATTTACAGTCTTCACTTCAACAATTTTTCCAGCTTTCACCTCGCCAAAGCTTACGGCCAAGGCTCGCCGCGTCATTACTTCTGACATGCGTCAACTCCGGGGGAAACGCTTCGACTTGCTGGCGACACAATTCTCCCACCACCAGGATCGCGGCGCAGGTATTTCGATTCCTGGCTGGTATTCCTGGCAAATAGATGGGATCACCGGGGACTTGCGCCCGGGGAGACTTATTTTAATCTTATCCCGAAAATGGCTGTGCAAAAACGCCGCGGGATCAACTGTGATACTGGGGTAACTCACAAAGCAATAACATCAATAACTACGAACTCCCCACGCGATGCATCATCTCTAACATGCGTCGTCTTTCAATCGAACTCACGTGAGCGTGCCCAACCGTTCCAATCCACCGCGCGCCAGATCCGCAACTGCCTTCGCCAGTGTTACGGAAGCATNNCGCGAAAAAGGATGTCCACGTCGAACAAAATCTCCACATGGTCGCAGAGAAATCCGATGGGTTGCAGAATCAGCGCCTTCACGCCCTCGGCCGCAATCCGGTCGAGCGTCTCCTCCACGCTCGGCCCCAGCCACGGTCCGCCGCTCGCACCCTGGCTCTGAAATGCAAACCACCAGCGGGGAATTTCCGGCACGCGCGCGGCCACCAGTTCAGCCGTATGGCGCGCCTCTTCGGCGTAGGGATCGACGCCCTGCCCTGGCCACATACGCTTGCCGGCATCGGCGTCAGCCGCGGGCGCTTCCACCGTGCGCGTGGGAACACTGTGCGCGGTGAACAACACCGGCACCGGCCCGCCCACTTCCTTTGTCAGCTTGGCCAAAGCCGGCCGTAGCCGTTCAGCAAACGCGTCCGCAAGCAGTGGGTGCTGCGCCCATCCCGGCGTAAAGTCGATCCGCAAATCTCCCGCCTCGGCCTCAACCGCTCGCCGGTAAAGCCCCACGCTAGTGCGCGAGTTCTGCGGCGCCATGCAAATCACCGCAGCCTCTTCGATGCCGTCCGCGCGCATCTGCCGCACTACTTCAGGAATATAAGGCCGCCAGTTCCTCATGCCCACATACACAGGAACCGCCTGTCCCGCCGCGGCGAGTTCTGCCTCAACCAGCCGTGCCTGCGCAAACGTGATCTCGGTCAGCGGGCTATGACCGATCTGCGCATAGCGATGCTGNNTATTCGGGAATCTGCTCGATCGTCTCCGGCGTCCCGTGCGCCAGTAACAAGACCGCCTGTTTAGCCACGCGCGTCCTCCAAGCGGAACTCGCGCACCATCCGCACCACGGCCTGCACATTCTCCACCGGCGTCTGCGGCACAATCCCGTGTCCCAGATTGAAGATGTGTCCCGGCCGNNGCAAACAGCGTAATCGGATCCAGATTGCCCTGCACCGCATGTCCGTAACCCACGGCCCGCCATCCCTCGTCGAGCGGCTGCCGCCAATCCAGGCCAATCACATCGGCTCCCGTCTGCCCCATCTGATCGAGCAACCCAGCGGTTTCCACGCCAAAATAAATCACCGGCACGCCCATCGCCTGCACCGCGCGCACCAGCCGTTTTGACGCCTCGAAGGCATACGCGCGATAGTCGCTCAGCGATAGTGACCCGACCCAGCTATCGAAGATCTGAATCACATCCGCGCCCGCCTGCACCTGCTGCAGACAATACTCTGTCAGCACCGCAACCAACTTATCCAGAAG
>PLST01000102.1:2056-3871 GCA_003164255.1 Acidobacteriaceae bacterium
CGAAAATGCGCAGCGACTCTCTCAATGGCCCGCGCCACGTAGCCCAATTCGCTCGCGCGATCCGTCCGCAGAGCGCGCACATCTTCAGCCGTTCGCACAGGATGGTGCACCACGGGCCCCTCGCCTGCCTGAAACTCGAAATCCAACCCCATCGGTTCCAGAGGCAGCAGCAGATCGGCAAAGATAATCGCTGCATCCACGCCCAGTTTCTCCGCGGCGGTGATGGTCACTTCGGCAGCTAGCTTAGGGTCCTTACAAATCTCCACCAGCGTGTGGTGCTTGCGCACGTCACGGTATTCCTGCATGTAGCGGCCGGCTTGCCGCAAAAACCAAACCGGCGTTCGGTCCACCGGCTTGCGCAGGCAGGCACGGATAAAACGGCTGCCGTCGAGAATCGTCTCAAGGGCTGCGGCAGGGGCCGGGCCTTGGTTAGTTGAGTCCATATCGATTGATTTTAACGGTCTCTGATTCGGTGGGGATAGTGATGAGAAATTGGTGTCCTCGAGACGGGGACAAGTTTGCTCGCAATCCTCTCAGCCCATCGTGAAAATGACATTGACAATTGTGTTGACGACGGTGGGGTCGCCCATCACCTCGAATGGACGATATACCCATTGGCGGACAGCATCCAGGGCAGGCTCGCGAAGTTCTGTTGGGCCGCTAATCACATCGAGCGTAGCCGGGTGTCCATCCTTTCCAATCGACACTTGAATTACCACCGTTCCTTGAATATTTCGCTCTTTTGCGCTTGCAGGATACTCTGGGACTTCGTGCCTTATTAGAAACGGCACAACCCCTCCTGCGCTCAATGAAATCGCACCTTTACTCAAGTCGACTGGAAGAGCCTCGGGAGGGGGTGCTAACCCTGGATTTAGAGTTTCGTTCAGGGGCTCCACAACGTCCAAGGTGAAATCCACCTTCGGTTTGTTGCCAAAGTAAACCTGCAATTCGCGCGCCAGATAATGACCCTGAAAGAGAATTACTTGGTTGTAGAGTATCTGGACGTAACTCCCGAGCGTGTTGATCCGCAATATGGGCTGAGCCGCGTCAAAACAGGACTTCGGAAAGAAGCTGTCGGGAACACTAACGTTTGCACGAAGCGGATAGTTCAGTGTCACACAATCGTACTTTTCTCTCTTGATCGACTCATTATGCTGTTTGAGCTTGAACTCTTTGAGCAGATCGTTTTCGAGCAAGGGTTGAATGAGGTTAGTGCGCAGCATCATTGCACTCGCGCTCGGCATTGCTTGCGAGCCAGTCCGAAACAATCCGTCGCCAGTTGCAAATTCGGCCTGAGCAAAGTTTGTGCCAGAGAAGCTGCGCTTGTATTGCTTCTCGCTGATCCACCATTCCTCGTAGACCCCTTTATCTTCGACTTTGCCGTCGGAATCGTAGAAGGTGTAATTGCCACGAATATGCCAGGGCTTCACGTCAGATGAATTCAGGCCATTCTTGTCGTGGCCGAGAGAAAGTAATGCCGCGGGGTCCTTGGGCATCGGCACGGTAGGAACGTCCTGAGATGTTGCAGTGAGTAGTGACATCTGAATCAGGATCAAAGCGGAGAGGCATCTGCGAGAGATTGTCATCGGCCTGCCGTTGACTGGTATGTCAGAGATTTTGAACCAACCTCATTCTATTATTCATCGCGTACGGCTGCTGCCGCGGCTCATCTCCATCGAAATATCCTAAGNNGCATGTTGCCGCGGATAGCGCTGATGGCAGCGGTGAGCGGAAGAGCCTGGACAAACGGCTGAAGGAACGCCGGGAAGCGCGACGGCGAGAAAAAGACTCCCGACATAATCCACATCGGCATCA
>PLST01000568.1:0-11174 GCA_003164255.1 Acidobacteriaceae bacterium
GACCTTCACGCCGACTGATGCGGCCGACTACACCACGGTAACCGGCACGGTTACGGTGACGGTGAACAGCAAGACGACCCCGACGGTGACGGTCCCGCCGACACCGAGCGCCATCACCTACGGCCAGACCCTGTCCTCGTCCACGCTGAATGGCGGCACTGCTTCCGTTGCCGGATCCTTCAGCTGGACGACGCCAACTACCGCTCCCGGTGCTGGTACTCCGACTGAGAGCGTGACCTTCACGCCCAACGATACGGCCGACTACAACACAGTGGCTGGTACTGTCACGGTTACGGTAAGCAAGGCAACGCCGACAGTATCGGCATGGCCGACAGCCGGGGCCCTCACGTCCGGTCAGGCTCTGTCCTCGTCTGCTCTGACGGGCGGCACAGCTTCCGTTCCCGGCGGGTTCGCCTGGACTACGCCAACGACAGTTCCGCCCGTGGGTTCAACCGCGGAGGGCGTGACGTTCACGCCCAACGATGCAGCCGACTACAACACGGTAACCGGTACGGTCTCGGTGACGGTCAGCAAGGCGACGCCGACAGTATCAGCGTGGCCGACAGCAGGCACCCTTACTTATGGTCAGACCCTGTCCTCGTCGAACCTGGCGGGCGGCACGGCTTCCGTTGCCGGCTCGTTCACGTGGACCACGCCAACGACAGTTCCGCCCGTGGGTTCGACCGCGGAGGGCGTGACCTTCACGCCCAACGATGCAGCTGACTACAGCACAGTCACCGGTACCGTCACGGTGACGGTAAGCAAGGCAACACCGACGGTATCGGTGTGGCCGACAGCCGGCGCCATCACCACTGGCCAGGCCCTGTCCTCGTCGGCTCTGACGGGCGGCACAGCCTCCGTTCCCGGAACCTTCACCTGGACCGCGCCCGCCACGGTTCCGCCATCAGGTTCGACTGCGGAGAGCGTGACCTTCACGCCTAACGATGCAGCCGACTACAACACGGTAACCGGTACGGTCACGGTGACGGTGAACAGCAAGACGACCCCGACGGTGACGGTCCCGCCGACACCGAGCGCCATCACCTACGGCCAGACCCTGTCCTCGTCCACGCTGAATGGCGGCACTGCTTCCGTTGCCGGATCCTTCAGCTGGACGACGCCAACTACCGCTCCCGGTGCTGGTACTCCGACTGAGAGCGTGACCTTCACGCCCAACGATACAGCCGACTACAACACGGCAACCGTTACGGTCACAATCACGGTCAACAAGGCAACGCCGACGGTATCGGCATGGCCGACGGCCGGCGCCATCGCTACCGGCCAGGCTCTGTCCTCGTCGGCTCTGACGGGCGGCACAGCCTCTGTTGCCGGCGCGTTCGCCTGGACCACGCCCGCCACGGTTCCGCCATCAGGCGCGACTGCGGAGAGCGTGACCTTCACGCCGACTGATGCGGCCGACTACAACACGGTAACCGGCACGGTTACGGTGACGGCGAACAGCAAGACGACCCCGACGGTGACGGTCCCGCCGACACCGAGCGCCATCACCTACGGTCAGACCCTGTCCTCGTCGACGCTGAATGGCGGCACTGCTTCCGTTGCCGGATCCTTCAGCTGGACGACGCCAACTACCGCTCCCGGTGCTGGTACTCCGACTGAGAGCGTGACCTTCACGCCGACCGATACGGCCGACTACAACACGGCAACCGTTACGGTCGCGCTGACGGTCAACCAAGCGACGCAGACGATCAGCTTCTCGGTATCGTCGCCTGTAAACTATGGTGTCGCCCCCATTACGCTCTCCGCTTCGGGTGGTGCCTCAGGAAATCCGGTGACTTTTGCCGTCCTCTCTGGTCCGGGCAGCGTTAGCGGAAACACCCTGACCATTTTGGGTGTCGGCACTGTCACGATCAGTGCAAATCAAGCGGGCAACACAAACTACTCGGCGGCAACACAGATCACGCAATCGATCGTCGTGAATCCGGCCGTGTTGACCGTGTCAGCCAACAGCGCGACGAGGATGTACGGTGTCGCAAATCCGACATTCACAGGCACAATTACTGGTGCGGTAGGCGGAGATACGTTTACCGAGAGCTATTCAACCCTGGCCACCATCTCCTCTAACGCTGGAATCTACGCAATCGTTCCCAGCGCGACAGGAACCAACCTGGCCGCCTATTCCGTCACAGTACAAAATGGCTCGCTGACCATCTCGCAAGCACCAACAACGACCTCGATCACGACAACCAGCGGATCGATCACACCCGGGCAGAGTGTCACATTGACGGCCCAGGTCACGTCCTCCACTACAGGCGTGCCGACCGGCTCAGTGAGCTTCTACGATGGAACGACGTTGCTCAACACCGCTACGATCGCTGGCGGTACGGCGACATACACCACGACGGCTCTCTCTGCAGGGACGACCAACCAGATCACAGCGCAATATGGCGGGGATACCAATTTCCTCACCAGCACCACTGTAACCTCAACCCCGATCACCGTATCGCAGCTTGACTTCTCCTTGGCCGTCTCCGGATCCTCCAGTGTTACGGTAAGCCAGGGCGGCGTTGCTACATTCAAGCTGGCTGTGAATCCACTTTATGGAACCTATCCGGGCCCGGTGAGCTTGACAGCAAACGGCCTGCCGGCTGGCGCTTTGATCGCATTCAGCCCCTCAACGATTGCGGCAAACGGGGGCAATCAGACGGTTACAATGACTATTCAAACCGCAGCGGTTGCAAAGGAAACGGCCCCATCGATTGGACGCACGTTGGGTCCCGTCGCCTTAGCTTTGCTGCTGCTTCCATTGTTCGGTGCGCGCCGACTCAGACGGCACGGACGTCGACTGAGCAAGTTCGCCTGCTTGCTGCTGCTCCTTGGTTCCGCTGTAGTGGGAACACTGATGACTGGCTGCGGTGGCGCCGCCTTCAAATCAATTTTGCAAAACTACTCAATAACGGTCACAGCTACGAGCGGAAATATGCAACACACCGCTCCGGTAACGCTCCAAATTCAATAGGGTTAGGAAGAGGCTGACTGTGCTCACAAATCATTTCATGTGGAAGGAAGACGAGCGCTGGCAGCCTCACCCTTTCCCTGGTGAACGCGTAGAAAGGAGGATTGGGCATCGATCCATTTGCGGGCGTTCAACGCGGGTCGATGCACGCTCATCTCTCAAGGCGTAAGCAGCCCTCAAAAGCAAAAGAGGAATTTCTCAGGAACCACTATGGCCATCAGCAACGCACCCTCGAACCCACTCTTCGCCTTCACCTTGTCGGTTTCGTGTGCCGACTCTGACAAAACCCCAAAGCACGATGCCGGCTTCAGGCCGCAAATTGACGCTATTCGCAATCGCACTACCTGGATTAACATGCATATGAATAAATCGATCGTTGTTCTCCTTTCCCTTGTGTTTTTCTTTGCGACGATAACTGCAAGCGCACAAGTCACCGAAGCTGGCTACGGGAGCAGGCTCAAGCTCTATGCCGGGACTGAAGGCTCCATGTTTCAACCTGACTACGCGGGGCGACGAGTGGCTGAGGCCGGTCCCCAGGCTCTCTATGGGGTCGGTGCGTACGTCGATGCCGACTTTACCCGCTGGATTCAGATCGAAGCTGAGGGGCGCTGGCTGCCATTTAATCAGTACAAAGGCAACAGCGAGAGTACCTACATGATCGGCCCACGCGTGCCGATCATCGAGTACAAGCGATTCAAGCCCTACGGTAAGTTCCTCATCGGGATAGGCGGCGGCAATTTTCTATCCGGCAAAGTCGCCGGAATCGCCTACGGAGGTGGCCTCGAATATCGGCTCAGCAAAAAGTTCACCCTTCGCGCATTCGACTTCGAGTACCAGAACTGGTATGGGGGGACAAGCCTGAAACCCTATGGCGGCAGTGCCGGCATCAGCTACCGTCTCTTCTAGGTGTGTTTGATCAGAACACCAACCTGCGACATTGGCTGGAAAATCTGTGCGCTGATGCTGTAACAGGTCGAGTAAGACACACATCATGTTGCACCTGATTGGTGTCTTTCCGTTCTTCTTTGAGCCAGCACGATAGACAGCGCCCATAGGCAGAAACGCAAAATGCTCTTGAATCCTGGCCGTGAGCTGTTTCTCTATTTTGAATTATCTAACTTAGCGGACGGTTTTTCCTCCAAAGCGCCCTTCATCGCATGTTGCCTCCATTCTTTCAGTTACTCTTCCCTCAGAATCGCAGTCAATCGCTCCCACATAAGCTCCGATTTGTTGTGCACACAAGCAATGGAGTCTGACAAGAGCCGGTCATCGAATCGCCCCGCTCTGCTTTGGTGGCTTAACGAGCGCCGTGGCGATTGATCCAATCAACGGCGATCTGTCGACGAGCCCAGAATCAAACCAGTTCAAATTTGGGAATTGATGGGTGATATTGGCAACGGATCTTTCTCATTCCAACTTCCGCATGTACCGATAATGTCTTCTGCAACTGTCTGTCCGCGCTTGGCGATAGCACGCCAAAGCGTAGCGGAAAAACAGTAGAAGAAGATACGCAATGTGGGATTGTGAAAGCCGACCGACCAGCGGAACCGTCCTGAGTATTCTTCTCCTTCCGCTTATTGCGGCGGGATTGCTCCCCGCGCAGACTCCAATCCGCGGTTCCGTGCATCCGCAAGTGCAACGGGCCGCCGACTTGGGGCCAGTGTCGGAAGAAACGGTCCTGCCTGCGCTCCGCATCTCGTTTAACCCCGCGGGAGAGCAGGAATTAGCCCTCGATAAGATGATCGCAGAGCAACGCAATCCGGGATCGCCGAGCTATCACCAATGGCTCACGCCGGAGCAATTCGGGACACGATTCGGCATCTCAATGGCGAACGAAACATTGATGCGCCAATGGCTCAAATCCCAGGGGTTCAAGAACGTCGTGCTGTCGAGGTCCCGTACCGCGGTTACCTTCACCGGAACGGTGGAACAGGTGCGGACGGCGTTTCATACTGAAATCCATTCGCTCTCTATTGGTGGGGAGCAGCATTACGCCAATGTAGGCGAAATCAAGATTCCAGACAACCTATCGTCGTTAGTCCGCAATGTCAGCGGGCTCGACGATTTCAGGTTGCAGTCTCGTGCCCATCGTGTCAAGCCCGCGTTCACCGGTCTTCTTGGTAGCAGCGTGGTCCATGGCCTTGCGCCGGGGGACATCGCAACGATCTACGACATCAATAGCCTCTACGCTGCTGGTATCGATGGCTCGGGAATGAATGTGGCCGTAGTAGGGCAGTCGGATATTGATCTCAATGACGTGGCAGAGTATAGGAGTGGCTATGGATTGCCTGATTCAACTCCCACTGTCATTACTTATCTTGGTGACCCAGGCGTTGTATCGGCCAGCAAAGAGGAAGGGGAACTTGATGTCGAGATACTGGGTGCTGTTGCTCCGAAGGCGCAGATCACTTTCGTCACTTCACCCTCGGTGATGAATGCGCTTTTTTATGCAATAGAGCAAAACGTGGCTCCTGTGGTCAGCATGAGTTTTGGCTACTGTGAGCGCGGAGATACTCCTTCCGACCAGCAAGACATACAATTTGCCACGATGCAGGCGAACGCCGAAGGAATGACTCTCCTCGTCGCCTCGGGCGATCAAGGGGCAGCTGATTGCGACCTGCAAAGCATCCCAGAGGGGGGAGCGATGAACGGCGCTGCCATCGACAGTCCCTCAAATCAACCTGGCTTCACCTCGGTCGGGGGAACTTCGTTCTCGGTAGGGAACGGTAGTTACTTCGCTAGCGCCAATGGAGCAACGGGCGGCTCCGCGATCTCCTATATACCGGAAAAGGCTTGGAACGACACAACCTCGACGAACCTGTTGGCAACGGGCGGCGGAGCCTCGATCTACTATACAAAACCGGGATGGCAGGAGGGCATAGGCGTGCCCAACGATGGAGCTAGAGATGTTCCCGACGTCTCAATGTTCAGTTTGAATGAGCAAGAGGATGGAACGCAGTTTGGCTACCTCACCTGCACGGACAACATGTGCGCTTCCGGCATTAATCCTGGTGATCAATGGGGCGGGACTTCAGCGGCTGCCCCAGTTTTTGCCGGTATCATTACTTTGCTCAACGAGTATCTTGTTTCCAATAACATCATTCAGAGGCCGGGCCTGGGCAACGTCAATCCTCAGCTTTACCTGTTAGCCTGGAACGCAGCTGCAAGCTTTCACGACATAACCCTGGGCAACAACGATGTCCCTTGCAAGCTCGGGAGCTTGGACTGTACGACTGGCAACTTAGGCTTCAGTGCGGGTCCGGGCTACGACCAAGCGACTGGGATAGGCTCGCCGGATGCCGCCAATCTTGTCCATAGCTGGAGCAGCGTGACGGTTACTCCTACTCATACCAATCTTTCTTCATCCCCCGCACCGATCATCAACAATGGTACCCAGTTGACATTGACCGCGATGGTGACTGCTTCCGGAGCAATCCCGAACGGAAACGTTACTTTCTACGCGATCGCCGGCCTGATTCCCCTTGGAATGTTGAATTCCTGCCTGTCAGTGCTTGGCACAGCGCCGCTTGACGCTACCGGAACCGCTACGCTGAATCTTCCGACCGGTCTCACCTATAACGTCTTTGAGGTTTATGCAGCGTATTCTGGCACAACCTTGTTCACCGAAAGTTTTTCGGAGTCTCTTTCCGCGCACCAACCGGGACCGCAGGTGACGTTATCATCCTCCCCAAACCAGATAGACCAGGGCGGCTCAGTCACTTTGACGGCAAATGTGTATGAGTTTTCAAACCAAGTCGGCACAGTGACTTTCTTTAGTGGCGACACGCCGCTCGGTACGGTAGCCCCGACACCGGTTCCCGATCAGACGGCAGACTGGACCGCCAGTATCAGCACTACCGCGTTGTCGGCTGGCCAGGACTCGATAACCGCATTCTACGCAGGCGATGAGTATTTTGCTGCGACCACCTCTCCGTCTATTACGATCAGCGTGATACCTTCGAATTTAATCCCCACCGGCATTACCTTGATTGCGTCGCCAGCCAGCGGCCAGGTGGGCGACTCCATCACGCTCACAGTCACAGCCACGTCGGCCTTGGGTTCAATGGCACCCACAGGAACAGTAGCTTTCTTCAACTGTGCTATCGAGATTGGTGCTGCCACCTTAAACAATGGGGTCGCGAGCATCCAGGTCACTTCGCTGCCTGTTGGAACTGATTCCCTTACTGCCACCTACCAGGGCGCTGCCGATTTCCGTGGTTCCACCTCTCAGGTTGTGTACGAGACAATTGCCGACGCTGCGGATGCTATATCCAGCATCTCCAACATCTCCCCTGCATTTGCCAAGGCGGGAGCAAGCAGCTTTCCCATTACTGTTTCGGGAACCGCCTTCGTATCCGGATCCACCATTTATTGGGGGAACACAGCACTCCCGACCACCTTCGTGAGCGGGACGGAACTCACTGGTTCTGTGCAGGCTACAGGTGTCTCCACAGCTGGCATCGTGGCAATCACAGTCCAGTCGCCAACTCCAGGAGACGGCACGTCAGGCGCGTTCCAGTTCGAAATCGACTCTGCGAGTACGTATGATGGCGCCCCAACCTTCACGACTTCTTCCGCAACAGTGACCGCCGGCAACACGGCTACCTATTTGGTAGTCCTGCCATTCGCCAGCTTGGGCGTCACGGCTACATGTTTGAATCTTCCAGTGGGTGCTTCTTGCTCATACGCGGCTGCAGCCAACACACTTACGATCACAACGCGTCCAACCAGTCCGGTGGGCATTTACAACGTCACTGTGGTATTTACCGAAACGGTCGCCGGGACATCAGCCTTTTTCACGCTCCTCCCATTTCTTCTTGTGGCCCGGTGCTGGCAGAGGAAGAAGGCCATCCGGAATAAGGTGTGGTCGGCTGTCCTCGTTGTCGTCTTCATCGAAACAGCGATTCTTGCAACAACAGGATGCGGCGCCGGTTCCCCGGTTCGGACTTTCACAATACAGCCCCAACAAGAGGAGACAATCTCGAATATTGTGAGCCTGATTATCCGGTAAGTGAAGTTCATGTGGCGAGCCAAAACAGCGATCTGCCCTCGAATCTTCTAGATGCAGCCGCCCGAATTGGAGCGATTCCCGCATGTCAAACTCTCCACTTAGTTCGTTTTGTTAGGCATCTTGATCTGTGTAGGCTCCCGCTTCATCCGCTCCCGTCGCGAACTGATACTGGAGAGCCTGGCACTGTGACGGATTCAAAGCACATTGGACATAGCACTCGCGTTATCGAATTCGCGGTGGACGAAGGTGTATCAGCAACGATCTGTTCGGAGAAGTGTTGGACTGCCCGGCAATTTGTATCAAGGTGAGTGTTAGTGTAGCGCGGTTTTGAGGGGCCCCGGTTTTTTGAACCAACTTGAATGTTAGTCTTCGACTGTTTTAGGTTGCAGTCAATTCGTGGCTAGCCGCGAATTGACTGGCGAATTCGTTCGGCGTCCTCTCATTGAGAGCCCTGTGAGGACGACTCCCATTGTATTCTTGTCGCCAGGTTTCGATTAGCTGTTTTGCCTCGGTCAGGGTTTCGAACCAGTGAACGTTGAGGCATTCATCGCGAAAAGTTCCATTGAACGATTCGATGAATGCGTTATCTGTCGGTTTGCCAGGACGTGAGAAATCGATCTTTGCGCTGTTTTGGTAGGCCCACAGATCCATCGCCTGACCTGCGAATTCACTTCCGTTGTCACAGAACAGCAGCTTCGGCACTCTGCCTTCCTGTTTCATCTTATTCAGCGTTCGTACCACATCCTCTCCTCGCAGGCTCTGGCCTACTTCAATAACGGCCAGATATAACCTCGAACTCTGAGACGACGACTTGATCTGACCTCTGCTTTTTGATGCTCGCAAGGGTTCGATCAGGGTGCTGAAGCCTCAAATTGGGTGTTTTTGTGCGCTTTCTGAGCCATCAGTTCGCTTTAGAATCAATGGGTTATAGATCGCGATCGTTCTGTCATGGCAGAGGTCGCGGGTTCGAGCCCCGTCGTCCCCGCCAGATTCAAAAGGACTTAAGTCCAATCTGGCATGTGACACCAACCTACTATTAGGGCCTATTACGAAGATTCACCTTCTTGAGACCGATGGGAAATCTGAGTTTGAGGAATAGAAAAGCTCCCGATGACGGGAGCTTTATCCGTTAGGCGGGTCGTTTCGCCTGACGAACGCGGAAAGACTTCATTTCTTCTGGCCACCCAGCCGTTCAATTACCAACACATTTGAGCATGCTCGCGCTCTGCGCCGCTTCAGAGTGATGAAGAACGCTGGGGAGCTTGCGCTGCGCTGGAGTACCCTTGCATTTCGCCGGCGGCCGGCATCTAATTCTCAAATTGTGACGACTACTGCACAGAACGCGCCGCTTGCGCTGACCGGATTCAGTGCAGTTGTCGGGCAGATCGTCCTGATGCGCGAGTTGATTGTTGTCTTCAACGGCAATGAAATTTCTCTTGGAATCATGCTGGCCACATGGCTTTTGTGGACCGCTGCCGGAAGCAGCTTGTGCAGCGCCCTTGGAGTGGGCTCAGGCAAGCCGCGGCAAGCGACGGCAACGCTCGAGTGTTTATTGGCCGTAAGCTTGCCGGCAACGATCTGGGCGATACGCACGGCGAAATCTGTTTTTGCCACGGTTCCTGGCGAGTTGCTGGGACCTGTGCCCATGCTGCTCACTACGCTGGTATGTCTCGGCGTGTTCTGTACAGTTTCCGGAGCGCTGTTTGTGACTTCGGCCCGGATAGTCGAACGCGAGCGCCGCATGACCGCGCGTGCGGCAGCCGGTACGGCCTACTTGCTTGAGGCCGCAGGTTCAGTGTTGGGTGGCATTCTCGCCAGTATTGTGCTCCTGCGTTTTCTTGATTCATTCCAGATTGCAATCCTCATCGGTTTGCTTAATCTCTGCATGGCTCACGTGCTCGTGTTGAACATGAGAGGCAGAGGCGTTGCTATGTTGGCGAGCGTGGCAGTGGTGGCTGCAATTCCACTTCTTGCGGTGGTTGCGCCACGCCTCGACAAGTCTGCGCAAACGCTTTTGTGGAGGGGCTTCAACCTGGTTGGAGCACGCGACACAATCTACGGAAACCTTGCGGTAACTGAAACCGGCACGATTCGCAGCATTTATTCAAACGGTGTCATCCTGGCCAATGTGCCGGACCCGAGCGCGGCCGAAGAAGCCGTGGATTACGCCCTGCTGGAGCATCCGGCGCCGCAGCGGGTCTTACTCATCGGCGGTGGAATCAACGGCTCCATCGCAGAGGCGCTCAAGCATTCGTCCGTCACCAGCCTCGATTATGTTGAGTTGGACCCGGCGCTCATCGAGATGGCGCACCAATACTTTCCCAGCCAGGCCGGCGTTCTTTCTGACGCTCGCGTGCATGTCCACTACGCGGACGGCCGCCGGTATCTGAAGAACGCGCACGCCAGGTTCGATGTAATCATCGTGGATGTGCCTGACCCGCAGACGGCGCAGCTGAACCGCTTTTACACGGTGGAGTTTTTTCGCTCTGCGCGTGAACACCTTGCGACACGTGGGCTGCTGGCGCTCGAGCTGCGCTCGTCTGAGGAGACGCTCAGTCCCGATCTAAAGGATTTTCTGCGTTGCATCCGGCACACGCTGGAAACGGTGTTTCCGCATGTTGCCGCGATACCCGGCGAGACCATTCATTTCTTTGCCTCGATGGAACCAGGTGCTCTTACCACCGATCCGCGCTTGCTGACGTCGCGATTGCAGGAGCGCCGGCTCAACACGCAATACGTGAGCCAGTACTTTATTCCTTACCGCATGATGCCCGACCGAATGCAGCAAGTCGACGAGCTATTGCGGCCCCTGCCAACCACGCCGGTGAATCATGACTTTGCGCCGGTTGCGTACTCCTTCGACGTTGTCCTGTGGAGTGCGCAGTTCGGCCATGCATACTCCGAGTGGTTTCGCGCAGTGTCGCAGTTTGCTTACCGCAGCGTTTTTTCTGTGTTGGTGCTCGCGCTTCTGATTGCGGCGGCAGTTGTTGAGTTTGTTCCCCGCTCCGGAAACCGGGCGCGCACGGCAGCGGCATGCTGCACGGCCGCCACGGGCTTTACTCTGATGACTTTGCAGATTCTCCTGCTGCTTGGATTCGAGTCGGTCTACGGTTACGTTTACCACCAGCTCTCGATTCTCATCGGGCTTTCAATGGGCGGCATTGCGCTGGGAAGCTGGCTATGCCT
>PLST01000568.1:11266-14282 GCA_003164255.1 Acidobacteriaceae bacterium
ACTGTACGCCGTCGATCTGCTGGGCGGATGTGCCGGCGCACTGCTACTCAGCACCTGGTTGATTCCGGTATTTGGATTCTGGAAAACTGTGGGTCTAGTTGCAGCTATGAACACAGGCGCCGCGCTGCTCGCCTGGCGGTCATGCCCTCAAAAGGAAATGCATCCAGCCTGATTGCTTACGGCTTGTGTTCGCCGAAGACCACAGCCGTAAACTTGAAGATGTCAGTGTTCTCGTCTTTCCAGCAATCGTGTCTCATGCCGGCCTTGGCGCAGGTCTGCTCAAGAAATGTTTGCAGATCCCAGTTCTGTTCTACCGGAACTTGAGGAAGCAATAAACCTGCGTCGTCGCCGTTTTTCATAAACAGGCCGTCGCGGCCAACCTTGATCTGTTCAATATCGGTGACACGGCGCAGAGGTGAGAGGACCGAGATCTCGTATTCGAGCTGCGACAACTCCGCGGTCGAGACGGGGCGGAAGCGCGGATCGCGCGTCGCGGCGTAGGCAGCGGTATCGCGCACGGTGAGGTAAAGCGGCTTGATGGGCGAAGTGTAGCCGATGCAGCCGCGCAGCATTCCGCCTTCATTGATGGTCACAAATGCGCCGTACTCCTGATTGAGCATCTCGCTCTTGCTCGCAGGCGGGTCATAAGGCTTGTTCGTCTGAACCGCATACTCCGCGGACTTGCGTGCCAGGGCGAGCAGCTCGCTTTTCTCCTGGTCAGTGAGGGAGAATGGCGGCTCAACCACTTCATGTTGACCTTTAACAAATAAATCGGCGCTATAGCCGACCACGCGCGAATGGTCCCCCGACGTATCACCGGAGTTCATATAGCGAAGCACCTCGGCCTCATTGGCTCCCATGCGTTCGGCATAGATCATGGCGGCCACGATTGGCGCGCCGCCGCAGGCCTCCCAAGTGCGCGTCTGGAAGTTACGCGACATGCTGTAGTAGTCCCAGGTCTCGAGTGCGTGGAGGGTCTTGTGATCGATGGCCTCGGCATCCAGGTAGGGGTGATAGTGTGAGAGATCGGAACTGGCCAGAATCAGAGTATCGCCGAGCGCATGGCCGTTCTTTTTCTCGTCTTGAATCATCTTTGCCAGCGCCACACCCAGGGCACGGCTGCTCTCGTAACTCTGGTCGCCCATCACGATGGGCACAAGCTCAAAGCTGCCAAGCACCTTCTGCAGCCAGGGCAGTTCCACTTCGATGGCGTGCTCGCCGCCCGCTGATGTGGGCGTGTGACCCTGCTCGGAAAGGCGGATGGTGGAGCTCATCTTCGTCAACTGGCGCGCGAACTCCTTGTCGACGGGGATGGTTCCGAGCGGCGTCTCATACGCGTCGCCATCGTAGACCGACGTGAAGTCGAAGCCCACGTAGTGTGAGGGAGCGATGACGACAACCCGCGTATATTTGTGCCCTTTCAGTGCCGCATAGGTCCAGGCGGCCACCGGGCCGGAGAAGGGATATCCTGCGTGCGGCGCAACCGCGGCAAGGATGGCACCGTCAACGGGCGGCGGCGCTGCATGGGCGAGCATGTCGTCGATCATGGCCGACAGCTCTTTGGGGTCGGCGGGATAAAAGGAGCCGGCGACTGCGGCCGGTCGTACTTTCTGCTGCCCGGCCCCATCGACGTGCCTGATAGGTGCAGAGACGAGAAACGCAACGAGTGGAGCCATCAGCCAAGCCATGTTCGAACTCCTTTTGATGTTCATGTGACCGACCTCCCAAGACCCTTTTCTGATGAATTCAAACGTGCCAGATACCGGGGATTTGATGCCGGCAGAACGGGCAGGTGCCATCCTTGCGGATGAGCAAACTGCTGGCCGTAAAGCCCAAGCGCTCCACCAACATTTTGCGGCACTGCGGGCAATACGTGTTTTGCGCCGGATGCCCCGGCACATTGCCAATGTAGACGTAGTGAAGGCCTTCGGCGTCGGCAATGGCCTTGGCGCGTTCCAGCGTGGGCACCGGCGTAATGGGAAGATTCTTCAACAGGTATTCGGGGTGAAACTGTGTGAAGTGCAGCGGCACATCCGCGCCCAGGTTGGCCTTGACCCATTGCGCCAGGCCGCGGAACTCCGTATCGCTGTCGTTGAGTGTGGGCACCACCAGATAGACGATCTCGGTCCACTTGCCCATCTTGCGCAGCGTGACAAGCGTATCGAGCACCGGCTTCAACTGGCCGGTGACAACCTTTTCGTAATAGGACTCAGTGAAGGACTTGAGATCGATCTTCACAGCGTCCATCTTGCCGTAGGCCTGCTTGAGCGCGTCCTGCTGGATGTAGCCGTTGGAGACAACGATGCTGCGAACGCCGGCTTCGTGCCCGGCATCGGCTGTATCCATAAGAAACTCGCTGAAGACGACCGGCTCGCTGTACGTGTAGGCGATAGTGGGGCAGTTGTTTTGCCGGGCTAGCGCTGCGATGCGCTGCGGCGGCGCGTAATCGGCGGGAATTTGCTCGGGGCGCGACTGCGAGATATCCCAGTTCTGGCAGAACTTGCAGTTCACGTTGCACCCTGCTGTAGCGATCGAGAAGGCGACGGTTCCCGGCAGATAGTGGAACAGCGGCTTCTTCTCGATTGGATCAATGTGCGCAGCGCAAACGCGCGAATGGACCAGCGTGTAATAAACGCCACCGCGATTCTCGCGCACACCGCAGTAGCCGCGCTCCTTGTCGCCCACATTGCATTCGCGCGGGCAGAGCTTGCACTTGATCTTCTTGTTCTGAAGCTTGTCGTAGAACTTCGCTTCGACCACAAATTGAGCGTCGCTCTGCGCCTGCGGACCAGATTGCGAAGAAAGTGAGGATGGACTCGCGACAGCCGGCATTGCCAATTCGCCGAGTGCCACCCCTGAGGCGAGCGCGCACATCACAAACGAGCGACGATCAAGCGGGGCGCCCTCCGGTCGATTTGCCCGCGCCAACCCACCTTGCCTTTGAACGAGTTCGCACAACATGATGCACCTCCCGCTTTCATGCAGGGTTACACCGCAGCATTAATCTCGACGACTT
>PLST01000253.1:0-1636 GCA_003164255.1 Acidobacteriaceae bacterium
TGTTGATGAGGATGCCGCGCGCGCCATCGATGGCGCCGGCTTCAAGCAGCGGAGAAGCCATGGCGGCCTGCGCCGCTTCAATGGCGCGATTGGCGCCGGAGCGGACGGCGGTGCCCATGACGGCGTGACCCATGCCGGCCATGGTGGTTTTTACATCGGCAAAGTCGCGGTTGATGATGCCGGGGATGGTGATGATGTCAGAGATTCCCTGCACGCCCTGGCGGAGCACGTCGTCGGCAATGCGGAAACTCTCAAAGAAGCCGGCATCCTTGGCCACGGCGAGCAGCTTTTCGTTGGGAATGACGATCATGGTATCGACGCTGTCGATGAGCTCTTTGAGGCCGCGCTCGGCCTGCTGCAGGCGGCGCTTGCCCTCGAACGCAAACGGCCGGGTGATGACAGCGACGGTGAGGATGCCCATCTCGCTGGCCAGCGAGGCAATGACGGGAGCAGCGCCCGTACCGGTGCCTCCGCCGAGGCCGGCGGTAACGAAGACCATGTCAGCGCCTTCGAGCGCTTCGATGATTTTTTCAGAATCCTCGAGCGCGGCGCGGCGGCCGATGTCAGGATTAGCGCCGGCGCCGAGGCCCAGGGTGAGCCTGACGCCGAGCTGCAGCTTGATGGGAGCCTGCGACAGCTTGAGGGCCTGCACGTCAGTATTGGCGGCGATGAATTCGACGCCTTCCATGCGTGCCTGGATCATGCGGTTGACCGCGTTGCCACCACCGCCGCCCACGCCGATGACTTTGATGCGGGCGCCGCGCAAGGGTTCGTCGTGATATTGAATGCGCATCTCTCCGGCCTCATTTTTCTGCTCGTCCATCTCGGTTCGAACCTCCTGATTGATGGTCGTACACAATTACGGCTAGTACGTGGCTGCAAACATGGCGCGCAGCCTGGCGCGGAAACTGTTGTCTTCAGCCGCGCGCGTGGCGCGGGTGCGGTGAGCGTACAAGAGCATACCGATGGCTACGGCAAAACCGGGATGCACCAACTGGCCGGGCATATGGGAGAGGCGTACAGGCATGCCCGTTCGCGCGGGGACGCGAAGCTGGCTCTCGGTTACATCCAGCATACCCGGAAGCATGGCACCTCCGCCGGTAAGAACGCATCCGGCGCCGAGGGCTTCAACCACGCCGCCCTGGCGAAGGCTTTCCTTGACGTAGTACATGAGCTCGCGGGCGCGGGGCTCGAGGATCTCGGCAATGCTGCGGAGGCGCAACATCTGGGGCTGCGGGTTGGCGATTTCAATCTCAGCCTGTTGCGGTACGGAGGTGACCACGGCGTTACCGTACTGGCGCTTGATCTCTTCAGCCTGGGCGACGGGCATTTGCAGGCCGATGGCCAGGTCGTTGGTAAAGTGCGCGCCGCCGATGGGAACCGAAGCCGTGTGAGCGACCGCTCCCTCAAAGAAGACGACCAGATCACTGGAATGCGCGCCGATATCGAGCAGGCAGACGCCCAGTTCACGCTCGTCGGCCGAAAGTGTGCACTCGGCGGCGGCAATCGACTCAAGAATCCCTTCCGATACTTCAAGGCCGGCGCGATTGGCGCAGGTGACGGTGCTTTGCAGCGCGCTGCCGGAACAGGTGGCAATGTGCAGATCGACTTCAAGCCTGGAACCGACCATGCCGAC
>PLST01000253.1:1663-6988 GCA_003164255.1 Acidobacteriaceae bacterium
CCGACGGCACACGCGTCAATGTTGATGCGCGCCGAACGCTCGGCCTGCTCATTGGCGGCGCGCACAGCCTTGGTAGCGGGCGCAAGCTCAGCAATCATCCCCTTGCGCATGCCGGCTGACTCCACCATGCCGTGGCCGCGATAGCGCGGGACATCTTCGTAGATGTCGGCCACCAGCACGCGCGTCCATGCGCTGCCGACGTCCAACACCACGATGAGATTGTCCTGCTTCTGGGGCATCTTGTTTATTGGCCTTCTGCCGCAGTCTGGCGGGTTGAGGGTGAGGGCTTTTTCTTTTCAGGATTGGCGGAAGCGGTCTTGACGGGCGCGTGCTTCTTGTCGGCGGCGGCTTTCGTTTTCATGGCTGCGGCCTTTGCCTTGGCTGCGGCGGCTGTAGAGGACTTTGCGTTGGAAGCAGTTTTGTTGTTTGCCGTCATTGCGGCCGGCTTTGTTGAGGCAGTCTTTGCCGACGCAGGCTTTGCGGCAGAGGGCTTGGTATTTGGCGCGGCTTGCAGCACGGGCGGAACAGCGGCCGGTGCGGCATCGGCGCTTGCCGTGGGCGCGGACGCAGTGGCGCCGGATGCCATTTCAAGAACAACCTGGTGATCGTAGCGCAGATCGACGGCGGCAAGTTTTGGATATTGCTGCCGCCACTCAGCGATGTGCGCACGATAGCGCTGGTAGCGCTCAAGGAAATGATCTTCGCCGAAGTGGGCGAGGACGTCAGCGCCCTGCTCGGGCATTTGAACGCGGGCATCCACAGGATCGGTGAGATCGATTTCAGAGATTTGCTCAGAGAAGTGCTGGCCGTTGGCGTCAAGCTCCGTCATCAGGCGCGCGTACATGGCCATGCGGCCCTTGCGCGAGTCGGCAGGATCGCCGGGATCGATGCCGGTGACCACGGGGAAGGAATAGTGATGCGCGGCCATGGTTGCGGCCGACATATCGAGCAGCACGCCATTGGCATCGACGAGGCCGATCTGCTGGCCGTGACGCGTGAAGGCGACGGGCTGGCGCTCGACCACCTGCACGCGAATCTGATCGGGGAGCAGGCGCATGACCGTGGCGCGCTCGACCCAGGGAATGGCTTCAAGCTGCTTGCGCCGCTCGTTGATGGGTACGAAGAAGATGTTGCGGCCGATGTCTTCACCGAAGACGGGGAGCAACTCGGCGCGCGTGACCTCGGTGAGTCCGGCAGCCTGGATGTGGCTTGCGCCGGCGATGCGGAAGCGGGCGTCGCGTTCAAGATAGGTTCTGGCGAGGACGACTACGGTGCTAAAGCCAGCGACCACGATGAGTGCGCCAAGCCCAAGAAAGACGCGGCCCGCAGTGCTGGCCGGGCGCCACCAGCGGCCACGCTCTTTTCCGAGACGCTTGCGCGGGGCATCGTCGTCGTCCGGGTCCTGCATTTCGAAGGGCATGCCGGGCAGAGCTCGCCCGGTTCGGGGCGTGGGCTGTTGAACTCGCCGGAAACGCGACTCCGCGGGCGGTTCTTCCTCCCAGATGAGAGGCCGAGATGTGGTATTCCCTTGATTTTTCACACGCGCGCCCGGGCCGATAGATAGACCAGATTTCACTATAGCCCGGGGGTTGGCAGGTGTTTTCCGATGAAGAAACGTGGGGAATCCGTTGCGTTAACGGGCGGTGACCGACATGCGGTGTTGGAGCCTTGGTGGGCAGGTGGGTGACCGCAGGCTCACTCGCTGGCTTGGGCTATGTGGTGGGTTCGCTGCCTTGAAATCTCACCCGATAGGCTTGCGGGGTCTCGATTAGAAACGAGGTTTGACCGGAGAGTGCCAGCAGATCGCGATCGCCGGTGACCAGCAGGTCCGCCTTGCCGCTTTGGGCAAGGTCGAGGAACTGCTGATCGTTTTTATCCCGGCACACGATTGGGCATTTCTGGGAAAGTTTGACGATCTCGCACCAGGGAAGGTAGTCGCCTAACAACTCGATGCGGTCTCCGGGCGAGAGCCCAAATTTCGGATAGCTGAGAACCCTCGAGAATTCTGCGGCGGTGGTGCGAGAAACGAGAGGAAGCGAACTGCCTTCGCGCCAATGCTGCCGCATCCAGGCCAAACGACCGCTCGCAAACAGGAGTGCCGATACAACCGTGTTGGTGTCGAACACGACACGACGCACCAAGGTCAGATTCGCACGACGTGGGTTCACGTCACGGTCTCGGATTTTCGCGTGCCCAATCAACCGCGGCAGCGACATCCTGCTCGGCGATACCAAGCTGCGCCAGCCGCTCGCGCACCTCATCTGCGCGGCTCCGCTGCAACGGGCGGAGGACGATGGAGGAACCGTCCGTGCTGACCTCGAAGTATTCCACTCCACCGAAACGGCTGACGACCGCTTTAGGGAGAGTGAGCTGGTTTTTGACGGTCATTTTGGCAAGCATTATCGCCCTCATTCAAGGAAACAAGGAAACAAGGAAATCTTACCACGTTTGGCAGGAGATTTCCCGTCAGGCTGCTTGCAACGCTGCCAGTATCTGCGGCGCGAGCTGGCTGACGTTGCCTGCGCCGAGCGTGAGGATGAGGTCGCCTGCGTGGGCCCGGGCGGCTACGGCGGCGACAGCGGCGGGAAAATCGGGAGCGAACTCGACGTGGGGCGAAGTGATTTTTTCCGCAAGGCGCTCGGCCGTCACGCCGGGAATGGGCTCCTCGCTGGCGGCGTAAATGGGCAGCACGATGACCGAGTCCGCATCAATAAATGCGCCGGCGAACTGATCCATCAGATCGAGAGTCCGTGAGTATCGATGAGGCTGAAAGACGACGTGAATCTTTTTGTGTCCGCATTCGCGGGCGGCGGCCAGCGTTGCGCGAATCTCGGTGGGATGATGGCCGTAGTCGTCGACAACGGTGATGCCGTTCGCCGCGCCGCGATGCTGGAAGCGGCGATCAACGCCACGAAAGTGGCTGAGGCCTTCAGCGATTTTTTCCGCGGGAACTTCAAGCTGATGGGCGATGGCGACAGCAGCCGTGGCATTCAGCACGTTGTGGCGGCCGGGCACGTGGAGCTCGAAGGGGCCCATGGGTCCGGCGGCGGTGTGCACGAAGAAGCGCGCGAATCGGCCCTCGACCGCTTCAAGAAACTCCAGCCGATAATCCGCCTCAGCGGCGACGCCGTAGGTGAGCACGCGGCGGCGCGCACGGGGAAGAATTCCCTTGAGCAGCTCATTGTCGATGCAGGCAGTCACCGCTCCGTAAAAGGGCACGCGATCCATGAACTCGAGAAAGGCGCGCTCCACATCGGCCATGTCGCGATAGCAATCCATATGTTCGCGGTCGAGGTTGGTCACAACGGCGAGGATGGGCGAGAGCTTGAGAAAGGAACGGTCGCTCTCGTCGGCCTCGGCAACGAGATATTGCGTGGTGCCAAGACGGGCATTGGAGCCGAGCGCATCCACGCGTCCGCCCACAACGACGGTTGGATCGAGGCCACCGGCAGCAAGCACTGAAGCCACCATGGACGTGGTTGTGGTTTTGCCGTGCATGCCGGCGATGGCGATGCCGTACTTGAGACGCATGAGTTCGGCAAGCATTTCGCCGCGATGAATGACGGGGATTTTGCGCGCGTGGGCTTCCACCACTTCAGGATTGGAGGCGCCGACTGCGGAGCTGGTGACGACGACGGTGGCTCCGGCAACATGACCGGCCTCGTGGCCTTCATAAATGGTTGCGCCGAGTTGCGCAAGCCGATCGGTGATGGGACCACGGCGCAGATCGGAGCCTGAGACCTTCATGCCGAGGTTCAAGAGGATTTCGGCGAGGCCGCTCATGCCGATTCCGCCGATACCGATGAAGTGCGCGTGCTGTGAGGTGGCGAACATGAGGGGTGAAGGATCAGGGTAACAGAATGCAGTTGTCAGTGGTCAGTGGACAGCTTCTAGCTTCTAGCCTCTAGCTTCTAGCTTCTAGCTTTGACACTCAGCCGCGGACTGGGGAATGTCCCATTGTTCCCAGTTCTCTGTTCTCTAATCCCTAATCCCTGCCTTTAAAGCGTGTAGTCCAGCTCGTAGTAGTGCTGGCCGTTTTCGATTTTGATAGTGAATGTACCGGCGATACCCTTCAAGTCATCGGTGCCAGAGCCGGGAACAACGATGACCTGCATTTTATGGCCGGTTGCATCCATGGTGGCGAAATGCTGCAGCGCGAAGCTACCGTGTTTTCCGTTCAACGTTCCAGTCACGACTTCAATGGCGACGTAACCGGCGATTCCCTGGCGCGGATCACCGCCCGAAAACATTTCGCCTTTGCTGGTGGCTTCTAGATCGCCGTGAATCTGCTTGTCGATGGAATAGCGGCCGAGACCTTCAGCGGGCGGCGGCGTAAGCGGCTTCACACTGACCGTGAATGTGCCGTGCACATGATGCGTCATGGGAATCTCCTTTTCAGTGGTCAGTGGTCAGTNNCTGTTCACTTTCCACTGTTTCCTGATCACTGTTCCTCGCATGAAGCTCCGTTTGATTATCGAAGTTTCGAAAAAGTTGCGGAGATTTATTTTGTGGACGGATCCGCAACCTTTCTTCTGCGCAGTGTTTGCATAGGACATAACCGGCTGGCCGGGAGGCAGAAAGAAAGAAGCCTCAACCGGAAAAGAGCCGGGCCGGCCACGGCAGATCGATGCAGCAGACCGAGGGCCGGCAGGGAGCGGAGGCGTTATGAGAAACACGATGAAATTGATGTTGGGTGCAGCGATTCTTGCCGGCGCGGTTGGCCTTGCGGCCCCCAAAGCCGATGCGGCTCAGTTTGGAGTTTATGTTCGCGGACCCGTTGCCTACGTTCCGCCCAGCCCCGGTCCGGGATACTTTTGGACGGCCGGGTTCTACAACGGCGGGTACTGGGTTCCGGGCCGCTGGGAGTTTCGCGGCGATCGTTTCCGCGACCGTTTCGTAGTTCGCGACTTCGACCGGTTCCATGGCCGTGACTTCGACCGCGACCGGGACCGGGATCGTGACCATGACCGTTTCCGCAGGTAGCTGCAGTTTCTCCGGACAGATTTCCTGCGTTGTTTCACTGTGCGAGCGGCCTCTCCGAATCTGGAGAGGCCGTATTTTTGTGTGTTCGAGCGCTATTTCCCTGAAAAATAGCTCGCAAACGGGCTGTTGGCACATCTAATATGAGGCAGCCCCAAGAATCTGAGGAAAAAAGGGTTGTTATTGGACGGATTTATTAAGGAATCTCTTACAAGGACCGCAACTAAAGTAACGAAACGTTGTTTGAAAGGTCAGAAGCCGGATGGGAGGACACAAACCCCCGAACCGGCGAGTGCTGAAAACGGGGTTCAGCCCCGGTTCCCAGGCCGGAACAAGCAAGGGCCA
>PLST01000267.1 GCA_003164255.1 Acidobacteriaceae bacterium
ATACCCAAGTCGCGACTTGTTTTCTCTAAGATTTCGTTAAAACAGAGGCCCTGCGCATGGTTTGCCTCAAACAGGTGACTAAAGAGGGCCGGAGCAATCCCGGATTTACTCGCCCGGTCATCGTTGCGTGCCAGCTCGAAGAATTGGAGGTTTTTCGCACGGAAATTCGAGATGTTCTTTTCGGTTACGAGGATCCACGAAACTCCCCGGCGGTTCCAATAGGTGCGCTCGATTAGCAGCTTTTCCAAGGTTTGAGGAGTCAGATGCTTGGTAAGCGTGGCACTGACGGCAACTAGTTCAATGCCATCTGAATGCTTTTTTGTCAGAAGGAGATCAGTGGTAAGGACGGTCGGAGTGGCGGTGCCCCAATATCTCGGATGTCTGAGGCCAAGCTTGTTAGCAATTGCTTGCGTCTCGCCCCAGGGCAGGAGTGCAAAGCGCTCTCGTATCTCGATAATGGATGGGCAATATTCACATAACAGGTGTACCTTGTACTCCTGTCGCGTTATGTAATGGTGAATTCGACCGGTAACCTGACTTTTGACGGTATTGGATAGCCCCGGCGAGGGGATGTCCCGGACGAATTTGAATGGCTTATATGCGGTGCCGTCCCCCTGACCAAAACCAGCTCTAATCCATCCTTCTACGTTTTTCGTTGTTGGCTTGCGTGCTTTCGTTCCAGCCATAGGTTTTTAAAGTCCTTTCTCCTTAAGTGAGCAGATTCTTTTGAGTGGGCGGCATCGTCGGATTCAACTTGGATAGTTCCTGCCCTCTACGCCCCGCTTTTGACTGTTGACTCCCGTTCTCCTTTCGATGTAACGTGAGCTACGTAAACACTGTTACAACTGTAACTGTAATTACGTCACTTGACAATACAATGGCTAAATCAAATTCTTCGTTTGCTCAAACTGAAGTAACCTATCGTGTGCGAAATTTACGGTTCGCGCTGAACCTGAACCAGGAGGAGTTCGCCGCTAAGATGGGCGTGGGGCGTGTTGCAGCGTTGTATTGGGAGAGTGGGCGCTCTAAACCTTCGGCTGAGGCTTATGTACGAATGGCGAAAGCTGCCAGGGAAATAGATCTGGCAAGTGCCGTTTGGTTTTGGGAGCAAGTCGGGGTGGATCAGGAAGCCTTGAAGGAATTACTTCCTGAACTCAAGGTATCCGTTCATGAAGCCGAACAGCGTGTTCGAGTCGCGTCAGAAGAATCCGCGAAGAGCATCGTCAACATTCCTATCCTCCGCGATATCGGATCTGCGAAGGATCCGCTCGTTTCAAGGCAAGAACAAATTGAAGGGTGGTTCCCGTTACCTGCGGCACTCGTCCCAAATCCATCAAGGACGAGTTGTATACGTGCTCCAAAGGGCATGAGTGCGCTCTTCGAAGATGACCTCGTTATCGTGGATGCGACGCCAATCCCCGTCGACGAACTCTGGGGGAAGATGGTAATTGCGATTCGTCATAGCACTGGGACGGCCTATGCCGGTTTTCTGCAGAAGCTCCAATTGGATAACCGGCAAATACGTGCTCTGAGCCAGCTTCGACTCAACGAAGATTACGATCTCAAACAAATGACGCAAATCACTGATAGGACAAATCTTGCAGCCCGCCAACTGAAGCAAAGTAAACAGATGCCCGAAGATCTCCTCCAATTACCTGGAATTCTGCTAACCATGACGCCGAGTTCAGACTGGGATTTGTTAGGACACGCGATTTGCTGGATCAGCTTCAAGGACCAAGGCGGGCTTAACCGTCGTTGATAGGTCGTGGAAAATAGATGGTCTGTCTGACGAAATTGGACAGAATGCTTGTCGCAACATTGCCCACAATCGGTCCCCAATCAAGTATCCCTAGACAGTGGCCGTCTTAGTGGGTTGTTTGTGGATGTCGGGGCAGGCGCCGGGGTTCGGCGCCCGCAATTGATGGTCAGTAGCAAAAGCTCAGTTCCAGGCTCCATGCGATTGAGGTTGCTACCCGGCGCAGTCGCGACTGCGCGCAGGCCACTCCTGCCACAGCGTTGTCGATCGACTCGACGGCCGACTGAGACGAGTTATAGCCAAATCCGATTTCGCGAATTACAAACGTTGCCAGCAGGTCTTCAAAGTCGGCTTCGGCTTCAAAAAAACCGTCCTCGCTGATTAATTGGTTCCAGGCGTTCTTTCCGGCCTTGGTGTAGCCCGCGGCGGCGCCCTGAATGATCTCGCGGAGAGAAATCGGCCGATCGGATTCCGAATCCTCGTCCTGATTGCGCAGGGCGTCGATGCGATCCATGCACCGGCCGAGGATGTCGGCGGCACGATGAAGTTCCTGGCCAATCGCGGTCATGGTCTTCTCCGGCGAATTACCGGCCGTGGTCGCATTGTCCCAAACACTCGCGATCGAAGTCATGATGAAGTCTGCCAGAGTATCTCCGGACCGGCCTGGAGACACCAGCCGCCCACGATCGTCAAGCAGCCAATCCCACTCTCCGTCGTTGCCGTCGGAAATGGAATTGCCATACTCGGAACGATCGTCACTGTAGGCGCGCGCTGCGAGCCGGACGACATCCTTGAGATCGGAGCCTGCGCTCAGGATTGAGCCAGGTTGGCTATCCCTGGCGTTGTCCGCTTCACCAGCGACGCCGTCATCGCAAAGTGGCTCTATGTTCAATGTCTCGGGATCGGGAACCTCGTCAGGTTCAACTGGAGCACTAACATCGGAAGTTTGATTCACCAGAAGGACTTCTGACTCATCCGCCGGAGAGAGCAGCTTGGCTTCGGCAGCCAGATCACCGGATGAGGCAATCTGCTCATATGCGGGAGGCTCGGAATCGTCCGCCGGTGCTTCGCGGACCACATGGACTGGCGGCGCTGTGGCGGCGAAGGCTTCGGCGGCGATTGCTTTGCTTCGCCCAGCCTTCTTCGTGGGTTTCTTTGCGGTCTGCTTCTCCTGAATAGATTTCTTCTTTTTGGTCGTGCATGTGGAATGATCGTTGGCTTGGTTCTTGGCGGACACCGGCGGTTGGTCCTGGATTCGGCAAGCGGCCGGATCGACTCTATCGATGGCAGTCGAAATCGGGAGCACGATGAGAGGATCGGCTGCCAAATAGGACCCAGCTTCCTCAGGGGCGGCCAAAAGAGCAGGCGCATTCAGGTTCTCGTCATCAAAGCAAAATGACAACTGGGTAAAGACGGATTCTTGCATAGGAAAACTCCGGGATTCGATCCAAGCGGATCGAAAATTTGAGCTGTGCAGGGGTAATTAAATTTGTCCAACCGACAATTTTTTTGTCCAGGAAGTTTGTCAGGGATAATTTATTTGTCCAAGATGCACCACCTCATCTGATCTGACATGGGAAAAATGTCTCAGGGAAGGTCAATCTCCGTTCATCGAGGCGGGAATCGGGCCGCTCGGCACTGGGATTCAAGTTGAAGTAAACTAGGTCATGGAAAAATAAATTGTCTCTAAGATGAAATTGGACAAAAGTTTTTGTCTCAAGATCGTAGTAATCGGACAAAAAGAATTGCCCCTGCGCACTTGTGTTCCGGCCCACCGACTGGCTGTGTCCGGAGGTTGCCGGTGAGCGGTCCCAAGGCTGAAACCAGCCGCATGCGCGCCTACGTGCAGTTTCTTGCAGCGGTTCTCTATTTCTTTCTTGCGCGTTCGCTGGCTTCCCGGGGCGCAGCGATTTTGGTTTCTGACCCATTGGTTCCGCTGGTCGAGCAGGCCACCCTGGCATTCATGCTCGTCTTTGGCTATGCGGCATTTGGCCACTGGCTCAATCGTCAACTTTCGCCGGTCGCTGATCAGGGATTGGGCATGCGACCGGGCTGGACCGGCGAAGTTGCCCGAGGTTTGGCGACCGGTTGGGGACTCGCCCTGGTCTGCGTGCTGCCGCTCGCGCTGGCCGGCGGCATTGCCATTTCAATCATTACGCACGCCTCAGCCTGGGGCTGGCTCGTAGCGGATACCGTCTTTTTTGCTTTCACAGCCCTGGCCGAGGAAGTAGCCTTTCGCGGATATGGGTTCCAGCGCTTTGCCGTTGCTGTCGGCCCCATCGGCGCTTCCATCGGCTTTGCCGCGTACTACGCCATCATCCAATCCCTGGTGCCGGGCTCCAGCCGCGCCAGCCTCTTCGTCTCCATGGCTTTGGGGCTGGTGCTCTCCGCTGCCTATCTCCGCACTCGAGCCTTGTGGGTTGGATGGGGAATCAACTTTGGCTGGAAGGCCAGCCGCGCCCTCCTCTTTGGGCTGGCGGTCGCCGGCGTCAACAGCCATTCACCCGTCGTCCAGGGCGACCCGATGGGACCCTTCTGGTTGACCGGCGGGGGATTCGGTCTTGAAGGCAGTTGGATCACATTCTTCCTCATTCTGCTAGCCCTTCCCGTCGTCTTCCGCATCACCCGCGATCTCGACTTCCGTTACAACGCCCCGGTGCTCGTCCCCGCGGGCATCCCTGTTGACCTTGATGCCGCCGCGCGCGCTCAGCACGAAGCGGCAATGGGCGATGCCGCGCCGGCTCCTCCGGCCCTCATCCAGATCGGTCCGGCCTCCACGCCACCGCCCGCCCAGCCACCGCAATCCTGAAATACCAACCCCGGCATCTTCCGGCTGGTTCGCACCCGTATCGTCATCCCTTCCAGCTTGCTTTTTCTGCCGGAACGGGGCTATCGTTTGCTCAATGCTGTTGGTCTGCATGGGAGGTTCCCATGAAGTGGACATTCTTTTCCTTCAGGATGCGCACGACCCCGACAATCAAGACTTTCACCGCCCCTTACAGGCTTCTCCTGAAGGTCATATCAGCCTGCGTGCTCGCTGGGCTAGTGACGTCCGCTTCGGCCTCGGCTCAGGTCATCACCATCGATACAAGTGGAAAGAGCCCGGTTAACGCCAATGCCCCCATCGACCGCCGTTACGCGCAGATCAAGCCCACCAACGTACCGCTTCCCCAGGCCGAACTCGATGCCAGGGCCCGTGTCGAGCTCATCCGCGCCCTCCAGTCCGAGCAGGGCTTTGCCATGCGCCCCTTTCCGCTCGGCCATAAGGGACTCACGCTTGTTGCCAACGGCAAATTGGAGCCGGCAGGCGAAGCCTATCTCAACATGGTCATTGCCAACGGCACTGCCGCCAAGCCTGGCGATAGGGTCGTGATTACTGACGTCAAGTTCGACCACGCGAAGATCGTTTTCGAGCTCAACGGTGGACCCGATTTGGCGCATCGCTTCCTTCGTCACATCTCGATCGGAATGGGCGGCCCCGACGTCGATACACCGGTTGTGCAGGGAAACTCCGATCAACCAATTGGCTCTCGTCTTACGCTCTCCTTTGACGGCCACATTCCCGAACTCGATGCACACCAGGTCAAGGCGCTTCTTGCCCCGCTCATCTCCTTCGACGTCAAAACCCCTATCCAGGCGTTTACGGACACTCTGCCCACCCTGCTCAAGGACGCCATTCTCGGCCATCACGTGATGGTCGGCATGAGCACCGACATGGTCCTGTTTGCCAAGGGGCAGCCTCAGACCAAGTCGCGCGAAATGGATGGTCAGATGCCCTTCGAGGAGTGGATCTACGGCACGCCGCCTGAAGAGGTGGATTTCGTCCGCATCAACGGCAACCGCGTCATCCGTCTTGAAATCGCCAAAGCCGGTGAAAAGCCGGTCATCTTTACTGACGACCAGGTCTCCGGGATGATGCGCACCGACGGCACGCCGATCATTACGGCGGAGAACCATACACACATTGACAAGGTGGGCGATGTCCAACGCGACCCCGACAGGCAGGAAGCGGCCGCTCCCCCAACCCTCCGTAAAGAAGGCGAAACGCCGCCTGCCGAACAAGGGAATGCCGGCCAAAAAACCACCAGCGTCATGAGGCCGGTGCAATTCCCCAAGCAGAAGACTGATTCCCAGACCCAGGCCCCGGCTGCGACCCAACCCGGCTCCAACCCCGACAGCGTCCCCGACGCTCAGCCCGACGCGACGCCGACTTCCTCGTCGCCCGCGCCCGTCAAGACCCCGTCGCCGGCTGAAGGCACGAACCAGCCAAACTAGCCTGCCCAGACCAATGCGTCCTCGCTGTGGAGCGATTCATGTAAACTTGTCATAGCGAGTCTCGCTCCTTCCATGCAATTACCTTGCGATGAAAGCAGCAAACGACCGCGCCGTTGAAGCCGCGCGCATCACTTTGTTGCGCGTGTGTGCAGAGACAACCCCCTGAAGGAGAAACACCCAAGCCATGGCAAAGATTGCAAAAACTGGTGATCGCAAAAAGGAAATGGACACGACGAAGTCGACTGACTGTCCCAAGTGCAGCAAGCCCACGCGCATCGTCAAGCGTGTAAAAGACCGCGAGCGGGGTGTCCCGGGCGGAGTCTACATCTCGTGCTCTGCATGCGATTTCTACGAGAAACTTTAAGTATTGCTTCAAGTTTGAGTCAAGCAGAAAGCCCGGCAGCTGCCGGGCTTTCTTGTTTTTCAAATCGCTTAGATCCCGGAGTTTTCGATAGCCTCAGCCATCTCCTTGAGAATGCCCGCAGCCGCCTCAGCTGGATCCTTTGCCTTGTTAATCGGCCGGCCGACTACCAGATAGCTCGCTCCCATCCTCAGTGCCTCTCCGGGAGTCGCAATGCGGGTCTGATCCCCAACTGCTGATCCGCTTGGCCGAATGCCCGGTGTCACCAGCACGCCTTCCGGCCCAGTGATCGCGCGCAATGTGGCCGCTTCTTCCGGCGAGCACACGAACCCGCGAAACCCCGCGTCCATGCCGATCCTTACGAGCAGTTCCGCCTGCGTCGCAGGATCGCGCTCCACCCCGGTCGCTTCAAGCTGTCGCCGGTCCATGCTGGTGAGCACTGAGACGGCCAGCAGTTCCGGCGGGTCAGTCAAGCCTTCCAGAGCGCCGCGCGCTGCTGCCAGCATCGCAGGCCCTCCGGCCGCGTGAACCGTCAACATCTTGACGCCAAGCCCCGCAGCCGAGCGCACCGCTCCGGCCACNNACCTTGAACCACTGGCAAGTCGATTCAAGCTGGTTCACCAGTTCGAGGGCAGCCTTTGGGCTGGGCACATCGAGCGCCACAATCAGCCGTCTCCGCGCCTCCTCCATCGGGTCATTTTGGACCTGTGCCGAAGGCAGGGAGGAAGCAAAGCTCGGATTCAGCCGTTCCGGAATGGGCATGCCTGAATTTTAACGCAAGAGCTGATTTCGCCTTCAATCGCCTTCGGACGGCCCCCGTTTTATTGGACCAGACGGGTAGCCTTGGCGGCTTTTCCCGTCAAGGTCGACCGCGAAGCGCGCGCTGCCGCCGGCGCCACAACCGGAAAAGCGGAAGTCAAATCATCCAAAACACAAATTCCGCTTGCGCGCCGAGTGCGGATGCCCAGGTCATATGAAACGAAACCTGGGCATCCACACATGCAGGGGCCCTTGGGTTAATAGGGCGTTCCATTCCCGTGAGTCGGCTGTAGTGCTCCGCCGGGGGTAATCTGGTTGGGAATCTTCATCAGCTGCCCGTTGTTGGTGTTCACGACAGTTTGCTGGTTGAGGGCAAAATCAACGACGTCTGAGGCGGCAGTGGATCGCGCATTCATGGCGGCATTTGCATTTGCCATCGAGTTGTCGGTGCTCTGCTGCATTGCACTGAGAAACTGATCATGCTCCTGTTGCTGGAGTTGCATGGTCTGCGCGATCTGCGCGTTCCCTGCACGAATGGCATCGTCGGCGCTGCGAATCATTGCCTGGTTCTGCGCATTGGATTGCTGCGCGTAGCGCTGAACCCAGGCATTTCCCCAGGGAATGTTCTCATGAAACCCCATGGAGGTTGGCGTCCACATCTGCAACACGGCGGCAAGCTGGCCCTGTGGCGCGGCACGAAACATCGCAGACGCCGTACATTTGGTGCTGGCTGTCGCAGGCTTGCTGGCCATGCCGACGAGAATCGATTTGAAACCCGGAAAATCTGTTTCAGTGCAGCTGAGTTGCACACTCATGCGGCCCTGCATGGCGACACTGCCCTTGTTGAAGCTGACATTCCCCTGCGCCAACTCGAGTGTATTTTTCGGTGGCGGGAGATTGCGCGCTGCGAACGAGGCCGCCGTATCCTGAAGCTGCTTCTGCACGGCCGCGTTGTCCGCTGCCGCGACTGGCTCGTCCGACACATAGGACAGTTGCATGGATTTTGCAAGAAACTTCACAAAATCCTGCGCGGTCATCGGTCCGTTCAACGGCAGGCAACCCGACGCGGGCTTGGGCCCAGTGCCGTACGCCCACATCATCTGCGGCATTTGCTCCACGTAGCTCTGTCCGTCGGCGCTGGTAGCGCGCCAAACAGCATAGGCGTACGACTGGCAAGTCGGAACCCCTCCCTGCATGAGTACCCCCTTGAAGTTCCAACTGGCGGGTATGGTCACTGTGTATGCGGTCGTATTGTTCATTGTGGTATCGGGAACGCTCACGTCCTTCGTTCCGCCCGTGGATGCGCTTGCCGCCGATAACGGCCCACCCCCCTTGCACCCCAAAATCGTTAGCGCTGCCACGATCGCTGCCAGCCTGGCCACGTTTACAAGGCGATTGTTCTTCATATCCGATATGCTCCAATGACGCGGAAGTGGAGTTGCCGTTTCTTGTTCAATGCGACGCCGGACAAACTCATGAGAAGCAACCGGCAGAACACCTCAGAGGACTCCGCAGAGAGGTTCCGGTTTGTGGCACTCTCTTCCCTGCGAATTGTACGCGTTATTGCCGCGGAGAATGCATCAAACTTTCGATGTCGAGTGCAGGTTACCGCGTTGGCTGAGGTGGAGGGCTGCGTTTGCGCTGGGCACATTAAGCGCCACATTGAGGCACCTTCGTGCCTCTTCCGTCGGGTCATTTTCCACCTGGGCCGAGGGCAGGGAAGAACCAGGCTCGGATTCAGCCGTTCCTCAATAGGCACGGTTAAAGTTTAAAACAAACAAGGGTCCTGTTCCTGGAGTTCAGATGAATACTGACCATGATCCTGAACTGAGATCGGCGCCATTCGCCAATACGTTACATTAGGTAGGGGTGCAGAGGTTGAACGAGCGATCGGCCTGGGCGGTTTTGAGGTCCTGCGGATTCACTTTGCCGGTTTTGTCTCTGGGAGTTGCCCTCCTGGTCTCGGCTTCCTGCCCTGCCGCGGCGGCCAGCGTCCACACCAATCCGATGAACTACGATCCTCAGGTGCGCGAGGCATTTCAGCACTTTTACAACCTCGACTTTCCCGGCGCCGTCTCCCGTTTCGAGCGTTTTCATTCCGAGCATCCCGGCGATCCCCAGGCCACTGCCTACCTGCTTGAAGCCGTTGTCTTTCAGGAACTCTACGAAGAAGACCTTCTCGACACTACCTTCTACGCCAACGACGGCTTTCTTACCGGAAAGCACGCCACCCGGGAAGACCCCCAGGTTCGCGCGCGCATCACGAGCCTCACCGACGAAGCTATTCATGAATCGGACTGGCGCCTCAGCCGTAATCCCAATGACGTCGACGCGCTCTATGCCCGCTCCTGGGTTCGCGCCCTCGAATGCACCTATCTGGCCATGGTTGATCGCGAGTTCGCCGCCGGTTTCAGGCTTGCAACCAAAGCCCGTGACGATGCTGCCCATGCCTTGCAGATCGATCCCAATTATGTTGACGCAAAGTTGGTCAATGGCATCTACGAATATGTGGTGGGCGCCTTGCCTTGGCCCTTCAAGTTTCTCATTGGGTTTGCTGGTATAACTGGCTCAAAAACAACAGGGATGGCGATGCTGAGAGATGCCGGAGATCGCGGCGTCAGCACCAGCCTGGAGGCGCGTACCGCCATGGCACTTTTCCTGCGCCGCGAGTCCCGCTATCGCGAGGCAATCCAGGTGGTGCGCACCTTGGAAACGCAGTACCCCCACGACTTCCTCTTCCGTCTTGAAGAAGCCAATCTCCGCAAGGATGGAGGGGAAGGGATGGTCGCGGTCGACGCCTATCGCGCCCTCCTGGCGGACGCCGATAAGCCGGGCTACTTTGCGGACGCCAAGCTGGAACTGGCCAACTTCGGACTGGGCGACGCTCTGCGCGGCCAACGCCACTACGGTGAGGCAGCCGAAGCCTACGAGAAAGCTGGATCCGCAATCAACGTCGGACCTGAGCTCAAGATCCGTTCACTGGTGGCTGCCGGAGAATCCCGCGACCTGAATGGCGAACGACCACTGGCCGTACGTGACTACCAGGCGGCCATCAGCGCCGGCCCCAACACCTCCCGCGCCGAGACAGCGCGCAAACATCTCCGTACCCCCTACACCGCAAACTGATCGGCCCAGTCTCTGTTCCAGCCTGCATCCAACGCCGCAAGGCAGCCAGGGAACTGGAACTCCTCTTCTTTCGTATGATTGAAGTGGTTGGCCTTTCTTCTGGAGGATTCGATCATGGCGTTCTTTTGTCATCAATGTGGAACTGGGTTGCCCCCCACCGCTCGTTTCTGCTCAAACTGCGGCACGGTCCTGCCGGTCGCGCACTCCATGCCCGGCCGCCCGCTCTACCGTCCTCACCAGGGCCGCGCCATTGCCGGTGTCTGCATCGCTCTTGCTCAGGCCAACGGCTGGGATGTGGCGGTCGTCCGCATCCTCACCATTCTTGGCTTCTTCTTCTCCGGTGGATTCGTGGGCGTCGCTTACCTGGCAGGATGGATCGGAATTCCAGAAGAGCCCCTCCCGGCGCCAATGCCCCCGTCTGGAGGTTATGCTCCCAATTCTGGAGGGTATCCTCCGAATACAGGAGCGTATCCTCCCCATATATGATCTCGTCCTGGCTCTCCGNNGTCATCGCCCCCGACCTCCGCGGTCACGGCAAATCGGAAATGGGTGTCTTCCTGCCCAAAGGCGGCTTCACCCGTGTTCCCGATGCCCCGGTGCTTTCCATGGCCCAGTTGGCCGACGACATCCTCGCCCTGATCGACCATCTCGCACTCCCTCAGGCTGTTTTTATCGGTTGCTCCATCGGTGGCTATGTGCTGCTTGAACTCTGGCGCAAGGCGCCGGATCGGGTCCGCGGGCTCACCTTCATGTGCGCCAAGCCCCAGCCCGATGCCGAAGCCAACCTCCAGAAGCGTGTCGCCAACATTGCCCAGGCACGTTCGGGCGCCAATCCGTCGCTCATGGACGGCTTTGCTCAATCCCTGGTCGGCGCAACCACTCGCCGCCTTCGCCCGGAGATTGTCTCCGAACTCCGCGCCCGTATGACCGTGACGCCTGAAGTCGAAGTCGCCGTGCAGGCCGGCCTGGCCAGACGCCCTGATTCGCTGCCCACTGTTGCCACCATCAACGTTCCAGTCCTCGCCATCGCAGGTGGCGAAGACGCAGCTGTGGCTCCAGCAGAGATGGAAGCCTATCGCGCGACGCCCGGTGGATGCACCTTCCACCTGCTTGAAGACGCAGGCCACTTTGCAGCCTACGAGCAGCCGCAAAAAGTCGCGGCCCTGGTCGCGGACTGGCTTGGGCAATTTGCAAAGTTTGGAATCTGATTGTTGAACCTTGACCCAAGTTGAAACTGTTGAACATGGAATCAGGGTCTTATCGGCGCACTCGCTATTTACCTGACGCCGGTAGATAGAAGGATAAAGAACTGCCGCCGACGTCGTTAGGCCAATCAATACAGTAGTTTGACCCAGGAGTTTTGCGTTTGCATCTTTCAGGAAAACTTGCGTTATAACTTATGTTATAATNNGTTCTCAGGGCATTCGCTTGCTTCCATTCGACACGGACTTCGCAGCCCAGATGGAGGCGGCGCGCGAGGTCATCCGCGAGAATCGGGACGTTCTGCAAAGACTCGCCGAATGAAAGAGCCAGTCTGGATCAGGCTGGACGTCGTCCTGATGATGCACGAGGAGACGCTGATGCTCCACGGCGGCCCGGAGGGCGTGCGCGACCTGGGGCTACTGGAGTCTGCCTTGGCGCGTCCGAAAAATCTCTTCGCGTACTCTGAGCAGGGAGTTTCAGTCGCAAGGTTTGCGGCGGCTTACGCCAAAGGAATTGTCGCCAATCATCCCTTTGTGGATGGCAATAAACGCACAGCATTCACCGCGTCCCTTACCTTTCTGAAGCTGAACGGCCTGGAAGTGACTGCGACGAAAGAGGACCGGGTTCTCACTTTCTGGAAATTGGCGGCGGGCGAGATATCTGAGGAGCAGCTCGCTCTGTGGTTCGAGCGCAACACGGCCCCCAGATCTTCGTAAATTGAAAAGGGAACCCGCGCTTGTGCCTTCTAGCGGGCAGCGCGGTCCATCAGCGGCATCTCGATCACGCTTCCATAGCGCGACACGGTCTTCATCAGCTCTTCCACCGCTTCCACCGTCTTGATTCCGCCCCGGGCCCCCGCGGCCATGCAGTTCAGTGCTGCTGCGGCGCAGCTGAAGTCCAGTTGCCGTTCCAGCGGCCATTCCTTCAGCAACCCGTAGATAAAGCCGGCCCTGAACATGTCGCCCGCTCCGGTTGTATCCACCACCGGCACGCGAAATGCAGCCGAGCGATAGAACTTCTTTCCGTCCCACGCCAGCACGCCGTTCTCGCCCAGGGTAGCCGCGCTCAGCTTGCAGTTGTAGCTCGCGTGCATCCGCTTCAGCGCGCTCTCAAGATTCGCATCCTTCATCAGCCGGCATGCAAAATCCTTGCTCCCGATCATGTAGTCAATGTTGACGAGCAGATCTTCTACGCCAGGATAGATCTCATCCAGGTCTGCCGTAACAGGAATCCCCGCATCGTGGGCCCAGGTTGCCGCCTGGGTAGCCGCCTCGGTCTCATGACCATCCACATGCAGCACGCGCGCATTCACAATCCATTCGCGCTTTAGCTCCTGCGGCCTCAGGGCCATGCTCTCATCGCGCCGGCACATGATGGTCCGTTCGCCGCCTCCGTCTACCAGGATCAGCGACTGCGGGCTCACGCCCCCTGACACGGTAATCAGCCGCGCCTCAACGCCCGCCTTGTCAAAGGCCTCGCGATGCAGGCAGGCGGCATGGTCGTCGCCGAGCTTCCCCACATACCGGGTGCTCAGTCCCCAAGTCTGGCAAGCCACCACCGTAGACGCTGTCTGGCCTCCGGGCAGCACGCTGGAGTTCGAATACTCCATTTTCGAGCCGCGGACCGGATATTCGGGCAACGGAATCACCGTATCGGTGGCGTTCAATCCCACGCCTACCAAGTCAACTCTCGCCAACTGCGTCATGGAAATATTGTAATGGCCTCGACGGGAATCTTTCCCGGTCATCCGTCACTTTCAGGCGGCAGATCCCGGTGTACCGGGCCCCAAGAAACCGCCCTGCAGGCGTGAAAGGCCTTACCCTGTCAGGTTTCTCTACTGCATCCGTGTTGACCCCGGCAGCAGCTTCAGGCGCAACAGACTCTCCCCGGTGGCAATGACTGCCTCTTCATTCGATCGCGGCGTCCATCCCAGAACCCGCCTTGCCTTGTCGTTGCTCGCGTTCTTCACCTTGCCCAGCTCAGGCACAATCTGCCGTATCACCGGGCTGAAGATCGCCGCACCCCGCAACAACCAGTCCGGCAGCTCTCTGGTCGAAACGCCTTTCGCCACGTTTCCCATGCGGGCTTTAAGCGCAAGGGCAATCTCCCGCATGCTCATAAAGCCATCCCCGGTCGCCAGAAACCGCTCTCCCTTGGCGGCCTTGTCGGTCATCGCCCGCAAATGCAGATCGGCCACATCCCGCACGTCCACCACGCCAAATATCAACCGCGGGCAGCCCGGCATGGAACCGTCCAGCAATCGCTGCACCACCTGGATCGACGTCGAATAGTCAGGCCCCAACACCGGACCGAAAACCACCACTGGATTCACCGTTGCGAGCTCCAGCGAGCCACCCTCGCGCGCCATGAACTCCCACGCCGCCCGCTCCGCCAGAGTCTTTGACTTCGTATACGCAGTCAGTCCTCTCGCCGTTGGATCGGTCCAGTCCTCCTCGTTAAACGGTCGGTCCAGCGGCGCCTTGCCGTAGCCGATGGCTGCAAACGAAGACGTCATCACCACGCGTTTCACGCCGGCGTCTCGCGCGGCACGCAGCACCCGCAGTGCGCCCTCCCGTGCCGGAACAATCAGTTCGTCCTCATGCTTGGGAACATATGCGGGCAAGGGCGATGCCACGTGCAATACATAGCTGCATCCCGCGGCTGCCTCCGGCCATCGGGCCTCCGACATCAAATCAGCAGATGCAAAGGTCAGCGCATCTCCCGGCTCGGCTCCTCCTGTCATCAGCATTGCGCGCACCATGGCTTCCCGCGTCAGGTCGCGCACCGTCGTGCGCACGCGATAGCCCGCCGCAAGCAGGCGCAGAATGCAATGTGCGCCAATAAACCCCGACCCGCCTGTTACCAGTACCAGTTCGTCAGTCATTCTTTCCCCAGAACCCCACTGAGAATCAGTGAGTACCTTTAACCGTAGACCAGCGTAGACGCTATGTTTGCACAAACGGAGCATTCCGGTTTACCGAAATACCCCTGACGCTGTTCGCCAGTCCGTCCACCAGCGCCGATTAGAACATTTCCGTTACGCCAACCCCACCCATTCCATGCTGTAACCTCAAGACAGCATCTTCATTTCCCGGAAATCGATCGTGACCAAGCCCCCCGCCCCATCGCCGCGCCCATTCCACTATCCCGCTCCCGGCAGCCCTCTGCATTGCGGAAAAGTCTCGCTGGCTACGTTGGCCCGCCGCTATCAGACCCCGCTTTACGTTTACTCCGCCGACCAGATTGCCGAACGTCTCGCGCTCTTCCAGCACGCGTTCGCATCCCGCGATCACCTCGTCTGCTACGCCGTCAAAGCCAACTCGGCGCTCGCCATTCTAAAGCTTCTGGCTGGCCGTGGCGCAGGATTCGACATCGTCTCCGGCGGCGAATTGCAGCGCGTCCTCACGGCCGCACCGGATGCGGCGGGCCGCGTCGTCTTCTCCGGAGTTGGCAAAACGGCACCGGAGATTGACTTCGCGCTGAACGCCGGCATCCTTCAGTTCAACGTCGAAAGCGAAGCAGAACTTGCACTTCTGGCTGCCCGTGCCCGCAAGCTCCAGCTCCCGGCGCGCTTTGCTCTCCGCGTCAACCCCGACGTCTTTGCCGATACCCACCCCTACATCTCCACCGGCCTCCGCGAGCACAAGTTCGGCATCGACATCCGCCGCGCCCGCGCTCTTTACAAGAGCGTCGCCCGCAACAGGTGGCTTGAGGCTCATGGCGTCAGCGTCCACATTGGCTCGCAGATCCGCTCAGCCCAGCCCTTCGGCCAGGCGATTGAACGCGTCGCCAAACTGGTCGGCCAGCTCCGCCGCGAAGGCATTGTCCTCAAAGCCGTCGACGCTGGCGGAGGGCTCGGCATCGATTATCACGGCGGTCCCTTCGACGCGGCAGCCAAAGTGGCTGAATACGCTGCGGCCGTCGAGGATGGCCTTGCCGGCTTTGAAGGCCAACTGCTCATCGAGCCCGGCCGATTCCTCGTTGCCCAGGCCGGTGCCCTCGTTGCCCGTGTGCTCGTCGTCAAGCGCAACGGCAACAAGACCTTCGTGATTACCGACGCGGCCATGAACGATCTCATCCGTCCCGCGCTCTACCAGGCGCACCACGACATTGTTCCTGTCAGCCCTCGTGCGGGCAGCGCCCACGCCGTCGACGTGGTAGGTCCTGTCTGCGAATCCGGCGACTTCTTTGCCCGCGATCGCAAACTCGCACCCATTAAACCCGGCGATCTCGTCGCACTGCTCGACGCAGGCGCCTACGGCCTGGCGCAAAGCTCCAACTACAACACCCGTCTGCGCCCCGCCGAAGTGCTCGTCGAAGGATCGAAGGCGCGCCTCATCCGCCGCCGCGAAACCATCGCCGACCTACTCGCTCCGGAACTCGACCTGGATGCAAACTAGTCGGCTTCGAACGCGACTTTGGCGTGCACACCAGACCCTACCCTGCTATCGTGTTGCGCGGGGGAAATCTTCATGCAATTTCGTGTGCAAGTCATTTTCGCGCTGATTTTCGTAGGCCTTTTTTCGGCTCTGACCTCTTCTGTCCATGCCGATTCACTCACGGTAAAAACCGCGCAGGGCAAAGTTCAAGGCAAGACGATCAACGAAGGCAAGGTCAAAGCCTTTCTCGGTCTGCCCTTTGCCGCTCCGCCCGTAGGTGACATGCGCTGGAAGGCGCCTGTGCCGGCCGCCCCCTGGAAGGGCTTGCGCGACGCGACCCACTACGGCGCGCGATGCTTCCAGGCCACCGTCTACAGCGATATGGTCTTCCAGGACAACGGCCCCAGCGAGGACTGCCTCTTCCTCAACGTCTTCGCTCCCGCCGGCGCAAAGGCCAACAGCAAGCTTCCCGTCATATTCTGGATTCATGGCGGCGGCTATTCTGGTGGCTCGGCCTCTGAGCCGCGCCACAATGGCGATGCTTTGCCCACCAAGGGCGTTGTACTCGTCACCATCAACTATCGCCTCGGCGTTCTCGGCTTCTTCGCTTCCGCCGATCTCGCCAAAGAAGCCAACGGCTCTGCAGGGAACTACGGCATGCTCGACATGGTGGCCGCGCTCCAATGGGTCAAAGCCAACATCAAAAAGTTTAGTGGCGACCCCGGCAACGTCACCATCTTCGGCGAGAGCGCCGGTTCTTTCGCCGTCAGCACGCTCATGGCCGCGGCCCCGGCACAAGGCCTGTTCCACAAAGGGATTGGAGAGAGCGGCGGTGCTTTCTCATCCACGTTACCCATTGCGACCCTTGAGCGCGCTGAACAACGCGACCAGGATTGGGCCGCGTCCATCGGCGCTTCCACTCTCGCCGACTTGCGCGCCATGCCCGCTGAAAAAATCATTGAGGCAGGAAGGCAGAAAGGCGCTGTGCACTTTGCCCCAGTTATTGACGGCCAGTTTCTTGCCGAGCAGGTCGCAGCCACATACGCCGCCGGAAAGCAGGCTCACATCCCGTTGCTAGCCGGTTGGAATCGCGACGAAAACCCCTTCTTGGCCAACGATATGACCGTTGAAAAGTGGAAGGCGTTCGCGACCGAGAAATTCGGCGACCGTGCTGAAGAATTCCTTTCTCTCTATCCGGGCGCAACCGACGAGCAAGCGGTCCGATCAGCCATTGACTTCGGCAGCGACCAGTTCATCGCCTTCGGCACATGGCAGTGGATTGAAGCGCACAGAAAAACAGGCGACTCGCCCGTCTATCGATACCACTTCGAGCTTGCCGCCCCTCCCAGCAAATTCCATCAGGGCGAATTCGCCTTCCACTCAGACGACATCGAGTACGTCTTCGGCGCCCTCGACACGCGCCCCGGCGCTGAATGGCGGCCGGAAGACCGCAAGCTCAGCGAGCAGATGATGGACTACTGGACAAACTTCGCCAGAACCGGCGATCCCAATGGCCCCGGCCTTCCCGTTTGGCCGAAATTNNCTCGCGCGCTGATTTGACCCGCCACTGGCTCACAACCCGCCAGACGCAAAAAGGCCGCTGCTTTGGCAGCGGCCTCTTTCTTTAAAACTTATTCCGGAAGAAAGTCTACTGATTCACGCCGGCAGCTGTCGCAAAACCCGACGCCTGTTCCTGGGGAATGGTGCTTGCCGACGGTGGCGCCGCAAACGAGGAATCCTTCGCGTTGATGGCGCTCGAGTAATCCGGACCAAGTCCAAGTTTCACCAGCGCCCGTGAATCCGGCGTCAGCTTTGTCTGCCAACCCTGGTCTGCTTGAAACTTCTGCATCGCCCCTATGGTGGCTGCGTCCCATTTGCCCGTAGCCTCTCCGGTCAAATAGTGTTCGCGGATCAATGCCTGTTGGATCTGCGTTGCCCGCTCCGGCTCAATAGCCTGCTGGCCGCGCGCCTTGTGGCTCTTGTGGCTTAGCTTGTGGCTGGTGCTGTGCGTCTGTCCGCTGGTGGGAGCGCGGTGTACCCGCGATGCGAATGCGGACGGAGCTATCAATGCCGCTGTTAGGATGAGTGCAAAACTGGTTCGAAAGTCTGACAAGGCGAAGGTACCTCGTTGAAACACAGCGTTAACCAAGGCTAGTGCGTGCAGTCTAGCGGAAAGTACCACATTGCGGCAACATAAAAAAGCGATCTTGTATATAGATTCTACACCTTTTAGTAAGGGTTGCGCCGGTTACTGGGGTCAGCAACCGGCGCAATTTCTCGATTACTGTAGTGTCCCGCCCACGTAGTTGATTCCCTGGTCAGGATGCCGCGGGTCCATAATCTCGAACACCACGTCGTCGCCATCCTTCAGTTTCTTCACCACGGCGTCGAATTGGTCCTTGGTCGCCGTCGCCTGCTTGTTGACCCTGGTAATCACCAAGCCTGGCTCCAGGCCCTGCAAGTCAGCAAACGAGCCCGTGCGAACTGACTCAATCAGCACGCCGCCGGTATGCAGTTTGGCGGCTGTTGCCGGAGATACCTCGCGAACTACTACGCCCAGTTTGGCTTCGCCCGCATCACTCTGGCTGTCGGGATTTGCCTCGGGCTGAACGTTGCCCAGTTCCGCAAATACCTTGTCGCGGTCCCCGATCGTCACCGTCGTGTCGGCCTGCTTGCCGTCACGCATATAGCCGATCCGCACCGTGCTTCCCGGTCTGCGGCTGGCAATCTCGTCCACCAGGTCGTTGCCGTCCTTGATGTTCCGGCCGTCGATCGTGACGATAATGTCGCCGGCCTTCAGGCCCGCCTTGTCCGCCGGCCCGCCCGGTGTCACTTCCTGCACCAGCACGCCGTTCTTGAACCCGTAAACGCGATTCACCGCGCCCGAGAGCCCTTCCCGGAACTGGATCCCGATGGAGCCGCGCGTCACCTTGTGGCTCGGGCTGATCAGATCGTTGTATACCTGGACCACCGTGTTCGATGGCATCGCAAACCCAATGCCCTGGTAGCCTGCCGACTGCGTAAAGATCGCCGTATTCACGCCGATCACTTCGCCGTTCATGTTCAGCAGCGGTCCGCCCGAGTTGCCCGGATTGATGGCTGCATCCGTCTGGATAAAGTGCTGGAACTGGCCGCTGGCGCCGGGGTCAATGGTCCGGTTCTTGGCCGAGATAATGCCCGCCGTCACCGTCTGCGATAGTGCAAATGGGCTGCCAATCGCCTCAACCCAGTCCCCAACCGCGGCGATATCGGAGTTGCCCAGTTTCACCGTCGGCAGCGGCGTGCTGGTATCAATCTTGATGACTGCCAGGTCCGTTGCCTTGTCTGTTCCAATCACGCGCGCCGGCCGTCCCAGGTCTTGAGTGTCAGGATCCGTCGACAGCTTCACGTAGATCTTGTCGGCCTTCTCCACCACGTGAAAGTTCGTAATGATGTAGCCCTTCGCGTCCACAATGAAACCCGATCCCAGCGATTCCTGAACGCCGCCGCCCTGGTCGCCGCCATCTGGTGCTCCAGGAGCCTGCCCGCCAAAAAAGCGGTTGAAGAAGTCCTGGAAATTGTCAGAACCCTGCCCTTGTCCCTGCCCCTGGCCTTGCCCGGGCTGATCCTCGTCATCGCCGCCGTTATCGCCGGGCGCCGGCTGGTTCGGCTGGCGCTGCATATGAAACCGGCGCGGTCCCTTGTCCGCGGTCTGCTTCGGCAACGTCTCGGTATTGATGTTTACCACCGCAGGACCAACCTGCCGTGCAATCCTCACAAAATCATTCGGGGGAACCGGGGAACTTACCACCTTAAGCGGAGTAGCGTCTGCGCTGTCGTTCCGCTGCTCCTGTCCTCGCACTCCGTGAGCCAGAAAAGATCCGCCCACAACAGCCGCGGTCAGAGTGGCGAGCAGGACGAACGTCGAAGCAAGACGGCGGGCAAACAGCCGTTCAAAGAGCGATTTCATGCGTTTCATTGACCTCGTAAGGTGACCAACCTTGCGGCTGGAGTGTTCATTGCACCAACTCCTAGTATAGCTAGTCGCTGGCATACCCGTCAGGACCAAACCTACCCCGCAGAATCCAATCATTCAACGGAGATCCGGCAGACAGCACCTTCGGTTTAGACGCCCTTGCGCGCAAAACAGTTGCGGTCCTGACATTCGGGCGCCGTCTCAGCCCTCGCTGGCCGAACCCGCCCCGTTACGGCCCGCAGCCATTTTCCAGCCCTTCCACCGCCGGTTCCTGCATCTAACCAGAAATGCACCCGAACGGCACGGCTGAATTCATCTACGCTCTATCCGGCAATGACTGGCTTTACGCCATCTTTCTGGTTACCGCTGTGGTGGTTCTCGGCAACGGTGTCCACTTCCTGGTCTTCCGGTTGCTTCGCAAGGAACAGGCAGCCGCCAAAAGACGTAATCTGGGCCTCAGGCGATATATCGCCCTGCCAGCGCGCGCAGTCTTTCTTGCCATCGGCCTTCTTATCATCCTCCCCGCAATTCCAAAGATTCCTCAAGAGATTCGCGCTGAAATCCAGCAGGTGATGGAATCCCTGCTTGTCCTGCTGTTGGGCTGGCTCGCCGTCGGCGCCGTCTACGTCTTCCAGGCCTTTACTCTCGGAAATTTCGATACTTCGGTCCCTGACAACCTGCGTGCCCGGCGCGTGCATACCCAGATGCAATTCATCCGCCGCATCCTCATCTTCATCGTCCTCCTGCTTGATGGCGGGGCGTTGCTCTGGAGCCTGCACAACGAGGTCCTGTGGAAATACGGAACCGGTTTACTTGCCTCTGCCGGCCTCGCATCCCTGGTGCTGGCCGTGGCGGCCAAATCCACCGCCTCCAACCTGCTTGCCGGCTTGCAAATCGCTTTAAGTGAGCCCATCCGCATCGACGATGTCGTTGTCATTCAGGGCGAATGGGGACGCATTGAGGAGATCACCACCACCTATGTCGTCGTAAAGATATGGGACCTGCGACGCCTCGTGGTGCCTCTTTCCTACTTCATTGAACAACCTTTTCAGAATTGGACGCGCACCACCGGCGACATCATGGGCACAGCCTTCCTTTACGTAGATTATTCAGTCCCCGTTGAGCCGTTGCGCGCGGTGCTAAGGAATGTCGTTAGCCAGTCGCCTCTCTGGGACGGCCGGGTCTGCGGGCTGCAGGTTACCAACCTCACCGAGAGATCGATGGAGTTGCGCTGCCTGGTCAGTTCCCGCGGCTCGGCTGAGAACTTTGACCTGCGCTGCCTGGTGAGGGAAAAGATGGTTGAGTATCTGCAGGCGAACTATCCCAGCGCGCTGCCGACTCTGCGCGTTGAAATGCGTTCTCTCGCGGGCGAGGCAGCACAGCTCGGAAAGATTGCGGCATTGGACGATCAGCCAGTATCCTGATCTACTTCGTCGTCATACCGGCCGAAAACACCTGCCGCCCGCCGACATAGGTTTCCATTACGTTGGCCTTGAGTAGCTCCGGCGCGCTTATGGTGTAAAGATCGCGGTCCACAACAACAAAGTCTGCATCGAATCCCGGCTCCAGCTTGCCTTTCCGTTTCTCGGCAAACTCTGCATAAGCCGAGCCCTGCGTATAGGCGAAGATGGCTTCGCCGCGCGAGATTTTGTTCTCAGGGAAGTAGCTCTTCGTTCCTGCTTCGTTCATCCGCGTCACCGCCGCATACAGCCCCCGCATCGGCGTAATCGGCTCAACCGGGTAATCGGTTCCAAACGCCAGCGGAACGCCTGCATCAAGAAACGCCTTCCACGCATATGAATAAGCCGCGCGTCTTTCTCCCAGCCGCGCCTCCGCCCAGTTCGTGTCCGTCAGCAAGTGGCTCGGTTGCATTGAAGCAATCACGCCCTGCTCGTTGAAGCGCGCAATGTCCGCCGGATCCACCACCTGTGCGTGCTCGATCCGATCACGGCCGCGGTAGCGCAGCCATGGACAGTTCATCTTTTCGTCCATCGGTCGAGGCGTCTGACCCGGGGGGCGGCAAAAAGATGGGCTCCGACTTGCAGTGTTCGCCTCAGTCAGCGCCTCCAAAGCCATGGCGACGGCCTTGTCGCCAATCGCGTGAAACCCCAACTGGAAGTCTGCCTTCGCGCGCTCAACTGCCATTTCGTTCAGTTCTTTCTGCGTGTACTGCGGTAGTCCAAGATTGGCCGGATCGTCCGAGTAGGGGGCTTTCATCGCTGCAGTCCGCGAGCCCAGTGACCCATCCATAAACCCCTTCAACATTCCCGTGTGCAGCAAAGGATCATTGAGGTCGTGGCGATTGCGCATTCTTATCAGCTCAGGCAACGGAGCCTTGAATGGCAGCCACTCCGAGATGCGCAGACTGAG
>PLST01000315.1 GCA_003164255.1 Acidobacteriaceae bacterium
CTTTCGACCGGGGCCGCGCCGCCGGTGCCTTCCGCGTCAAGTGCCACACCCCCACAGCCAGCGCCATCACGCCCAGCCCATACGCCAGCACCGCCATCTCGCCGCGATGAATCTGCCAGCCCTTCCAAATCGCCAGAGCGGCGGCGATCAACATCACAATGCCTCGAATGCGGTTCATGCGTGCGCCTTTCCTGCCGTGTATTTCGGGGTTGCGAACGACGCATCCATCCTAATCGTTCCCCCGCGCCAGAACCGCCCGCGCGCCCGCGCGCCTCACCTCCAATTGACCCCCGCCCCCCGCAGTGCCTATGTTGAAAGAGGTGAAGCCCCCGCTCCTCTGAGGATCTGCCATGTCCGATCTAGTTTCCTCCGTTGCCACGCCCCTCAAAAAGACCACACTCAACGCCACGCACCGCGCCCTCAACGCGAAGATGGTCAACTTCGGCGGCTGGGACATGCCGGTTGAATACCCATGCCCCGGCGGCGGCCTCATTGCGGAGCACATGGCTGTGCGCACCGGCGTCGGCCTCTTCGACGTCAGTCACATGGGCGAGATCCAGTTCCGCGGCCCCGGCTCACTCGCCGCCGTGCAGCAAATCACCATGAACGATGTCTCGAAGCTTGAGAATGGCCAGGCGCACTACTCCGCCCTGCTCACGCCCGCGGGCACCTTCATCGACGACATCCTCGTGCACCGCCTCGGCCCCAACGACTATCTGCTCGTTGTCAACGCGGGCACCAAGGATAAAGACTTCGCCTGGATCTACCGCCAGGTTGGCCGTTGGCCGGGGATTCACCTGGGGGACTACTCCGCCTACTACTCGCAACTCGCCTTGCAGGGCCCGCACTCGCTTGAGACTCTCGCCAAACTGACCAAACTCGATCTCGCCGCCATCAAAAACTACTGGTTCACCTGGGGCACAGTCGCCGGCATTCCAAATGTGATCGTCGCCCGCACCGGCTACTCCGGCGAAGACGGCTTCGAGCTCTACATTTCTGCCGACGAAACCACCACCGCCAACGCGTGGAACGCGCTGCTCGACGCGGGCGCGGAGTTCGGCATCCGCCCCTGCGGCCTGGGCGCGCGCAACACCCTCCGCCTCGAAGCCGGCATGAGCCTCTACGGCCACGAAATCTCTGAAGATATTAATGTCTTCGAAGCCGGCCTCACGCGCTGGCTCAAGCTCGATAAAGGCGACTTCATCGGCCGCGACGCCCTGCTGGCGATTCAGGCCGAAGGCGGACCTAAGCGCAAAATCATCGGCCTCGAAATGGTCGAGCGTGGAATCGCCCGCGACTCGTATCCGGTTCACTCGCTCGCGGGCGAACCCATCGGCGTCATCACCTCCGGCTCGCCCGCGCCGTTCTTGAAAACCAACATTGCCATGGCCCTCGTGCCCTTGGCCGCCGCCGAGTCGAGCGCAGACGTTCTTGTCGATGTACGCGGCAACCGCGTCCGCGCCAAACAGGTCCCGCTCCCCTTCTACAAGCGTCCGAAGAAACTCTAACTTCGCCTTCGCCCCATGACCACCGCCATCGCAACTCCGCCGCAAACCGAACTCACCGGCTCGGTCCTCGTCCTCATTCAATTTGACGTCTCTGAAGAACTGCGCCTCGACCAGTTGCAGCAGGCTGTCGACGCTCGCACCGTGCAGCAGCCCAGGATCAAGCACTCNNNGCCTTCTCGGGCGATTGGGAAAGCCTCGTCCATCTCGCCAGCCGCTGGGTGTGGGACGTCGACTTTGCGGCGCGCGTCGAGCCCATTGTGCGCCAGCGTCTAGATAGCATCGTCGCCCGCAACGCGGACGCGCTCATCCGTCCCTACGCGCGCTGGCTCAGTGAAGACTACTTCATCTTCCAACTGCGTAATGAAGAAAGCGCGCAAACGGCTGCCGACCTTGAGCGCGATCACGGCCTTGAGATTGCGCAAATCGTGCGCGGCGACCGCATGCGGCTTTCCCCTGGCGAGTGTGCCGAGGTGCTGCAATCGCGCATCTCCTACTACTCCACCGACCTCGCCGTCATCGGCTGGAACGCCGCGTTTCTTTATGACAGCGCGGCCGGCGCTGAGACCGCCATTCAGCTCCTCGAGTACGCCAACTCCCAGCTCCTCGAGTTCCGCCACTACGACGAGCTGCTCACCGGCATTCTCTCGAACGTCTACGACTCGCTCGAGCGCAAGCGCGGTTTTCCCGCGCGCTGGCGCATGGCGCGCCGGGCCACGCGCCTCCACACCGTGCTGCTCGACATCGCCGAGCTCACCGAGCGCGCCGACAATTCCATCAAGTTTTTGAGCGACATGTTTGCCGCGCGTCTCTACCGCCTGGCGGCCACAAAGGTCGGAGTACCTGATTACAAGGATCTTGTTGCGCAGAAACTCAAAACCGCCGAAGACCTTTACCACGACATGATCGAGCAATTCAACCAGGCGCGCGGCTTCTTTCTTGAAGTCGTAGTAGTTCTCATTTTGCTCGTAGAGCTCGTCTATCTCTTTCTCGGCAAAGTGGCATAGAGGGGGGCGGCGCGAAGCCACCCTGCCGCATTCTCAAGGAAAACTCTTGCCATCTCACCTGCGTCTCCATCAGAATCCGAAGTACCGGGGGTCGGGGACGGGATTCCCTGGCACGGTTGAATCCTCATAACCCACCGGCAACGGGCCGGCCCCGCAAGTGATTGAGCCGCTGGACGATAGAAGGGTGAAGGGAGCTTGGCATGGGGACATTTTCTTGGCAGACGTGGAACAGCGGTCCTTTCAGCATCGAACGCAAGCCGGGCAGTAAGCCGGGCACGGTGATTCTCTGCTTTCATGGGCCCTTCACCTTGCGCGATGCTTACAGCAGCCTGCCCACTATGTCGTTGAAACAAGTGCTCGAACTGGAGCCGGCGCCGGGAGAGGAACCGCCGGTTAAAAACATCCTCGACCTGACCGGGTGCCCCTATATGGACTCAAGCGGNNTGACGCCGCGGGTGCGCGAGGTTTTTCGGCTCACCAGGGTCGACAGCGTGGTTCCGATCGCCGCCTCGGTGGAAGAGGCAGAGGCGCTCTGAATCAGGATCGAAAAAGCAGGGAGCGGCGGCTGAGGAGTGGCGGCAAAATCGGTTTTTGTTGCTGCTGCTCGGTGCGAGCTTGGAAGTCCTATGGAATCAGAGCAAATGTCGGTTTAGCGGGTGCGTTTACCCGGCCAAATGTTCGCTTGGATGGTGTCATTGCCCCCGCAAATGTTCGCTCGTTAGGTTGCGATTTTTTGACGGGAATACCATGAAATTGGCCATTTAATTGGTGAGTAAAACCGTGAAATTGACCAAATAAGAGAAGCGAAAACCACAGAATTTCCCATAAGTACGACAAAACGGCTCAGACGCGCGTTTTTGGGGATCTTGGGGGCCGATTTGCAGGCAGGAATGCGTTTACTCGGCGCTCAGAGCGACCATGAGCGAAGATGCGGCCTGGCCCCTTGACCCCTTGGGCTGGCGCCGTCAGATCTGCATCACTTCGGCTTCCTTCTTCTGCGAGAGCTCTTCCATGCGGCGGATCTCGCCGTCGGTCATCTTCTGCACTTCTTCGAGGGCGCGCTTCTCGTCGTCCTCGCTGATCTTCTTGTCCTTGGCGAGCTTCTTGAGGGCGTCGTTGCCGTCGCGGCGAACATTGCGGACCGCGGTGCGGTGCTCTTCGAGGACTTTATTGAGGTGCTTGCACACGTCGCGGCGGCGCTCCTCGGTCATGGGCGGCACGGGGATGCGAATGAGCTTGCCATCGGACTGGGGATTGAAGCCGAGATCGGCAGCCTGGATGGCCTTTTCGATTTCTTTAAGTACGCTGGGGTCCCAGGGCGAGATGGTGATGAGCTGCGGCTCGGGCGCCGACACCTGCGCCATCTGGTTGATGGGCGTGAGGGTGCCGTAGTAATCCACCTTGACCTGGTCGAGCATATGCACGCTGGCGCGGCCGGTGCGCGTGGCGGCCAGGTTCGACTGAAAAGCGGCGACCGCGTGGTCCATGCGCCGCTTGAGATCGCCGTAAAGGTCTTTGAGCGCCGGAATGCCGGCCATGAAAGCTGTCATCGTAGATGGTCCTCGGTCGAGCGGAATTGCCAACGGATATTCTACAACTCGCGCCTGAGGAGTTTGAACGGTCCGTAGTGGTGCAGATTGAAATCCGCAGATTGCCGAACGGCGTTAAACTTGGGGCATGACAAAGGCAAACAAGGTTTGCCCCGAATGCGGCCACGAATTTCAAGGCAATGGTTGGGACGGAATCGACGCCCACTGGCGAGCCAATCATGCTCACGTCATGAGGTACGAAGAAGCGTGGCCGCTGATCTCTGCTGGAAACTATAAGCCCGAGGGAAAACCGCGCGAACACTTTGGCCAAGCTGCCGCGGATCGTCGGGGAAGCGACTGAGAAGGACTAGCCAGCCTCCTCATCGTTTGGGAATGGAAGTTCGAGCGTGGTCCCCTTCTTTGGGTGAACCTTATCAACCATCTTCACGAAGCGATTCCACCCGTACCCTTGGGCGATGGCCAACCGCTGAAACATCGTCAACGAATATAGATGTTGAGCGAGCATTGGATGGCCGATTTCCGCCGTGAGCCATTGGGTGTTTTTAGCGGAACGCCGTCCCTTTTCATTCTTAGGATTTTTCCTTTCGAGCTCGACTCTCAATCCCGGCGCTAATCGTTCGTACACCAAATCGTTCGTATAGTGAGCGACCACGCTGTATCGGTTCTTGGACATTCCCGGCCAAGTCCACCCCTTGAGTTTGTAAATATTCTCGTAGAACTCGTCCGGAAAGGTCTTGACCCAAGCAGCCAACTCTTTCGCCACAATTAACTCTAGATATTTCTGCAAAGCATCTTTCGGGCGTACTTCCTGATAACCAGTGGCCTCATCCACCAGAGCGACAATGCCAGTCTTCGCAAATGCCCTATTGAGCAAGTCGCACTCTTGCGCATAGCGCATCTCCTGCTCTGTCTTCAGCAAACCAGCATCGCGCAAATTCAATACGGCGTGGCACAAATCAACGACTAGCGGGGCTTCATAACCCTGCGTTGGCAATGGAGCGCCACTATCCACCATCAATGGATTCTCGATGGCCAGAATCAACTCGCTGAATCTGTTGTCTTTTTGCCTTATTAGGCTGGCAATTCTCGCCGTCCCCTGGCCACGACCTTTCATGCCGATTGCCTTGGTTAGGCCACGCCCCGAGATGACGCGACGCCCATCCTCTAATACAAAACAGGGCAGACCTTCGCCGATCTTAAGGACGCCCTTGTAGGGGGCTTTCAGCACGGTGTCACCCCAGCGTTTCTGGGCAGCCTGCCGAGCTATTTGTGTTCGTTCTTCCGGTGTTAACCGTTTTGCTCTTGCAAATCCGCCCTTCGCTTTGCCGCCTGTTTCGTCTCTCATGCTTGCACCTATTTGTTATAATAATGCTTGCAGAAAGTAAATGCAAGCATTATTATAAATCTGCTTGCAGAAGAGAAATGCGATCCATCTGGCAGAGCAAATTGCGTCTAAGTGGTATCGGCCCGCGTAGGAGGGACGAGCTTCAATTTGATCGTCTGGACGACGGGAGTTGCCAAGCACACGGTTCTCAAGCGGACATTTGAGAAACGAGCCAGCTTACGAGCCGTTCCCGAAGTGGTTACCAAACGAAAATAAAGGCTGTTACCAATGAGGTGACTCCGCGTATAAAATGTAGACTCGTGAAGGGAGTCTGCCCAATGATGCCTGCACACGATGTGGCGAAATACTTCGTGTCTCTCGTCGATGAGGAAGCGGGAGACTCGATCACAAATCTCAAGCTCCAGAAGCTGCTCTATTACGCGCAGGGCGGGTACCTCGCGTACCACGATGAGCCGCTGTTTCCAGAAGCAATTGAAGCCTGGACGCATGGCCCGGTCGTGCCCAGTGTTTACCGCCATTACAAGCAGCACGGTGGAGAGCCCATCCCAGTTGAACCGGTGAATCTCGAAGCCTATAGCGAACAGGTCCGCGAAGTCCTAGACGAAGTGGATAAAGTATTTGGTCAGTTCACGGCAGGAAAACTTCGCGCGATGACCCATAACGAACCGCCGTGGATGCAGACTCCTCGTGGCGACGTTATCTCCCTAGACCTGATGAAGGAGTTCTTCAAGACGATGGTGATTCGAGATGACGTTCAACAGGCCGCAACCTACCAAGGGTAGGAAGCTTACCCCAAGTCTAGGATCCGAGCAGGCTGAAGATTGGCGTAGAAAGTGCCCATGCTTTTCTCTTCAGTACACTGTTCCGGGCTTTTGCGTGGCCGATTGCGATCACGATCAAAAGGTGGCGTTCGCCAATACCCTCTTACAGCTTGGGAAACGCACGTGGTTACAAATACTTCAAGAGGGCAAACACGGCTCAGGCAGTGAGAAGATTCCCCGCAGGCAAATGAAGGTCGCGGTCCCCCAGCATATCAGCGAAGATCAAGAATTTTTCACCGTTGTTCGGTTCTTCGGAAAATGTCCGATGATCGGATACGTGGACCGTGGCGTCTACTTTATCGTTTGGCTTGACCGGCGTCACGAGTGCTACTAAGTTCAAACTGCGCCACTGCTCCGAGTCGATTAGGGTGTTATGCAACGGCGGTCGTCGTCAGCGTGGCCGCCGCCTGCTCGTGCGCGTGGTAGCTTGAGCGGACCAGCGGGCCGGATTCTACGTGGCGGAAGCCCATCTTCAGGGCTTCGGATTTTAGTTCGGCGAACTCGCGGGGCGTGTAGAGGCGCTTCATGGGGAGATGATCGCGGGAGGGGCGCAGATATTGGCCGATGGTGAGGATGTCGCAGCCGACGGCGGCTAGATCGCGGAAGACTTCGAGGAGTTCGTGGGTTTCTTCGCCGAGGCCGACCATCACGCCGGATTTCGTTACTCCTTCGGGGTTTAGGGTCTTGGAGTAGTGGATCAATTCAAGGGAGCGCTCGTAGCGCGCGCCGGAGCGG
>PLST01000599.1:0-1423 GCA_003164255.1 Acidobacteriaceae bacterium
GTTGACGGTATAAAAATGCAGCCCGTGCGCGCCACCCGCCAGCAGCGTCTGGCAGAGCCGCGTCACGACGTCCGCGCCAAATTCCTGCAAGGCCGGCTTGTCGTCTTCAAGTTCCTCGAGCCGCAAACGCACCCAGCGCGGCAGGTCCGCGCCGCATCCCCCGCAAAACTTCACAGTATTCGCGTAGCCGGTAATCGGCATAATGCCCGGCACAATCGGAATCGTGATGCCCGCCTTCTGGCACCGATCCATGAAGTCGAAGTACGCGTCGGCGTTGTAGAAAAGTTGCGTCAGTGCGCTGTCTGCGCCTGCATCGACTTTGCGCTTGAAATTCTCCAGGTCCGCATTCGGATTCGGTGCTTGTGGATGCATCTCAGGATACGCCGCGACCTCGATATGAAAGTGATCGCCATGCTGCGATCGAATGAAGCTTACTAGTTCGTTTGCGTAGTGGAATTCGCCGGGGGCGGATGCGCTCATCGCCGTCGCAGGCAGGTCGCCGCGCAGGGCAACAATGCGCTTGATGCCGACACTGCGGTAGCGCTCCAGCAGTTCCGCGATATGCGCGCGCGTGGAGCCAACGCATGTGAGATGTGGTACAGCCTCTATGCCGGCATGCTCCACTACGGCCATCACGGTGTTGTAGGTTCCATCCTGCGTGGAACCGCCCGCCCCATAGGTTACTGAGAAGTACGCCGGACGCAGCGCAGCAAGCTGGCTGATAACGCCGGGCAATTTTGCCAGCGCCTCCGGCGTGCGCGGCGGACCCAACTCAAGCGAAAAACTCAACGACGAAGCCATAGTTCCTTGCTCACACAATCTGCCAACTTGCGAAAATTGCCGGCCACCCAAATCCACTGAGCAACCGGCAATCGTGTTGTGACTCCGTGAACCAGTCCCTAAGTCCCGGGTCCCTTAGTCCCTGATCCCTGANNAGGTACTCGGCCTGCTTCTTGCTCAGCGTCGTCAGCTTCACGCCGATCTTTTCCAAGTGCAGCCGCGCCACTTCCTCGTCCAGCTTCTTTGGCAGCACGTACACGCCCACCTTGTAGGTGTCCTTGTGGGCCCACAGGTCAAGCTGCGCCAGCNNTGTTCGACATCACAAAGCTCGGATGGCCCGTCGCGCAGCCAAGGTTCACAAGCCGTCCCTCGGCCAGCACAAATATTCCGTGCCCGTCAGGGAAGGTGTAGAAATCCACCTGCGGCTTGATGTTCAGCTTGGTAACGCCCTTTTCCTCGTTCAGCCGGTCAATCTGGATCTCGTTGTCGAAGTGTCCGATGTTGCACACGATCGCCTGGTCTTTCATCTTCTTCATGTGCTCAAGCGTGAGGATGTCCACATTGCCGGTCGTCGTCACGTAAATATCGCCGCGGCCCAAAGTGTCTTCCACCGTCGTCACTTCAAAGCCTTCCATCGCCGCCT
>PLST01000599.1:1461-7692 GCA_003164255.1 Acidobacteriaceae bacterium
TCGTTCACGTTGATCGCCGGAACCAGCAGCTTGCCCTGCTCCATCATCTTGTAGAGCCGGTGAACGCCCGTCGTCGTCTCTTCTGAAACGCCGCGCCACTCCTTCGCCACCTTGTGCCAGTGCTGCTTGTCTTCGGCGTACACCTGCTTCAGCAGGTCCTTGATCACCTGTTCTTCGTGGTTGCCGCTCGGCGTATTCACCCAGCCGTCGCCTTCTTCCAGCTCATAGCCCTTGTGGATCAGCAGCGTCACGTCGCCGCCGTCATCAACCACCAGTTGCGGCCCCTTGCCACCCTTGTGCGCCAGCGCCTGATAGGTGCACCACCAGTACTCCTCAAGCGACTCGCCCTTCCATGCAAATACGGGCACGCCCGTCGCCGCAATCGCTGCCGCCGCATGATCCTGCGTCGAGAAGATGTTGCAGCTGGCCCAGCGAACCTCCGCGCCCAGGCTCACCAGCGTCTCAATCAGCACCGCCGTCTGGATCGTCATGTGCAGCGAGCCTGTCACCCGCACGCCAGCCAGCGGCTTGGCCGCCGCGTACTTGTTGCGGATCGACACCAGGCCCGGCATCTCGTGCTCGGCGATGGTGATCTCTTTGCGGCCCCAATCGGCCAGGGCCATATCGGCCACTTTGTAGCTCAGTTCGGTCGCGTCCAGTACGGATGTCGCCATTTCGTTTCTCCTCGATTTCTGTCTCATTTACTTCAAACGATCTCTCAAACCTTAGCGCGGGCTCAGGCCTGCCTTCCAACTTAAAAACCTGCAAACCTAAAAACTTTCGGAACCCATCGTCCTATCGTGATATGTTGATATGTACCAGATACGCGGACCCCGAGTCAACCACAAACTATGCCCTCGATCGTAAAAATCCTGCGCGTGGTCGCCGATCCCAACCGGCTCCGCATCCTGCTCCTGCTCAAGGGCGAGGAGCTTTCCGTCGCGGAATTGCAGGAAATCCTCGTTATGGGCCAGAGCACCATCTCCACCCATCTCTCCCAGCTCAAGCAGGCAGGCTTGGTTGAAGACCGCCGCGCCGGCAAAAGCAGCCTCTACCGCCTAACTCCTGCGGAGGGCAGCCCTTTGGAGCAGATTCTTGCTGAGGCCAGGGCAGAAATCCCCGAATCCTCCTCCGACCAGGCAGCCATGCGCCGCGTCCTGCGCAAACGACAGGACAAGATGCGCGCCTTCTTTGACTCCGTGGCCGGCCGCCTCGGCAAGAACTACGTCCCTGGCAAATCCTGGAAAAGCGTAGCCGAGGCCTTGTTGCGCCTCATGCCTCCCATGACCATCGCCGACCTGGGAGCTGGCGAAGGCTCCTTTGCCCTCCTGCTCGCCGAACGCGCCACCAAAGTCATCGCCGTGGATACGTCGGCAAAGATGCTCGAAGTCGGCCGCGACCAGGCCCTCCGCAACGGCGTCAAGAACGTCGAGTTCCGCCACGGCGACATGGAAGAAATCCCCATCGCCGACGCCGAAGTCGACCTCGTCTTCTTCTCCCAATCCCTCCACCACGCCCTGCACCCCGAGCGCGCCCTCCAGGACGCCCACCGCATCCTCGTCCCCGGCGGCCGCATCGTCATCCTCGACCTCGCAAGGCACCGCTTTGAAGAAGCCCGCGAATTGTACGCCGACGAGTGGCTGGGCTTCAGCGAGGCCGACCTAGAAGCCATGCTTGAGAGAGCCGGCTTCACCAGCGTCAGCACATCGGTAGTCGACAAGGAACCCGAAGCCCCCCAGTTCCAAACCCTGCTGGCCGTCGCCCACAAACCCATTCATTAATCAGATCCCTTCCCACAGACGGTTACCCCAAATCCCTCTTGCGCCCTCAGCCAAAAGGCCTGATCATCTGAAATCATGCTGGATGTTCATGCCCCGCATTCGCCGCTCCACGGGACCAAAGAGTTCTTCTTTCACCTGTTCACCATTACCGTCGGATTGCTGATTGCCACCCAAATCGAGAGCTGCGTGGAGTGGCGGCACCATGTGCACCTGGCGGAGGAGGCACGCGCATCTCTACGCGTCGAGATTCAGAAGAACTTTGACGATCTGAAAGCCGCCGAGCCCGGTCTTCAGTCCTGGAGAAACGAGGTGCAGGCGGATTTGGATGCCTTGGCCAGGATTCAGGCGCACCCCAACGACAAGGCGGTACAGCGAGCATCCATATCTGTGAGTGCCCATGGAATCACGCTGAGTAACACGGCATGGAAGACCGCGGAATCGTCCGGCGCACTGGCCTACATGCCCTATGCCGAGGCGCAACGCTATGCCCAGATCTATCAAGCCCAGGAGCACCTTCTGGCGATTCAGGAGTTACCGATCGACGATATGGCCCATGTCATCGGCCTCGTTTCAAAGTTCAGCGACACCAGGACGCTAACGCCCCAACAAGCTGGAGAACTGGCTGAGCCATTAGGACAGGTCGCATTCCTGCTCGCTGACGGGTCGATGGTGATGAAACAGAACATCGAGCTCAATCAGGCATTTCTTGAGGGGCGCGAGCCGCAAGGGGATTTCACTGAAAAGCTCAAGTGAGATCTTGGTGGATCGTTTTTGACCGTCGCTGCATGTAGTCCATCAGCAGGTACTGCCGGGGGCCCCCGGTCCCTCGTCCGCCGCGGCGGAGGCACCAGGGTTTGGAAAAAGTCTTGTGCCCCATTCAAACCACGCGTGTCCATGAGTTCGGTGATGCTTTGCAGCACTTCGAGCTGATGCGCTCTCGCAGAGGGTTTGTCGGCTTGCGTAGACATTCCCTGTCGTAGCAGATATTCAGCTTCGTGCAATATGTGAAACCATTTAAGCCACGACGAGCGACATTTCCCCATGCTCTTTGCGTGTGGGGGTGACGGTTATTTTGACATCCTGGCCAAGTGCCGTGAGAAATTCAATTAGTCGGCCCACGGAGAAATCACCGGAACGATTGCGGGCGAGAGAAGAGACGCGCGGTTGTTGAATGCCGAGGAGTTTTGCTGCTTCTGCCTGCGTCAGTCCGCGATCTTGGATGATTGAGTAAATCTGTAGCGTCAGCCGTGCTTTCAAGAGCTCCTGAGCTGGATTAGGCAGACCGATATCGGCAAAGATATTCCCGCTGCCTGCAATTGCCTTTTCAGCTTTGAGACGTGTAGTTCTGGTTGCCATGTTTATGCCTTCCTTTCTTTGTAGTCTTGTTCCGCGCTGGCCAATCTCTTATGGATTAGCTCAATTTCCGACTTTGGCGTTGCGATGCCGGACTTCGATTTTTTCTGAAACACATGAAGCACGTAAAGCACGCCCTTATAACGAACGGTGTAGACGCCGCGCCAGGTGTTCCCATCGAATGGAGCGACAATTTCCATTACGCTATGGCCGCCAAAGCCCTTTAGCGGCTTAGCTGCGGGGTCTGTCATTCCTTGTTGGGCCGCGTAAAGGGCTTGCCCAATGTCCCGACGCACAGCTTCAGGAAAAGAGCGAATATCTTTTTGCGATGTCCCTATCCAGATGACAGGTTTTGGAACTTCATCATCGTCCATCTAATATACTATTATACGTATATTGATATAAAAACAAGAGGAAAATTTGACTGTTGCACAAATCTAAACCACGCCTTTGTGGTTTGAGTGGGAAACCAGGAACTCAACCTCAAACGTCGCGCCGAACCCCACTCTGCCGCTAAAACCTGGCCGCCCCCCCCCCGGTCCCTCGCCCCTGGGGACCGGGGACTCAAGAAAACCCCGCCTCTGTCCGCCGACCCCAAATGCACCAACTTCGGTGCAAACAGTCCCGCAAAAGTGACAAAAACTCGTCAAAAACCCGCATTTTCCGTCATTTTTGTGCATTTTGCAGAGCGAGAGTCGAGTTGGTCTAGGACACTTCGTTCAAAACCGTCGTGTTGGTCTAAGACGATTCACGACACTTTGCATGCGACTGCCCAATCGTCGCGTCCTGAGTGCCGTTTTGCACGCAAATCGGCAACTCGCACGCGTCAGAAAATTAGGTGCGGGCAAAATAAAACTCTCCTCACAGCAGACGATTGGGACCCGCGCCGCGTCAGCGACAAAAAAGCTGAGAGCTGAAAGCTCAGAGCTAAAAGCTGCCTCTCTCAATGCACCATCTTCGACCGTCGCTGCATGTAGTCCATCAGCAGGTACTGTCCGAGCGTGTCCGGCGTGGTGAAGTAGGCCTTCCCTTTGCACATCTCCGAGACCTTGTGCACAAACTGCACTAGGTCGTAGTCCGACGCCAGCATGAACGTATTGATCAGGATGTTGCTCCGCTTGCAACGCGCCACCTCTTCCAGCGTCTCGCTCACCACCAGCGGATCGAGCCCATACGCGTTGCGGTAAATCTGCCCGCCCGGCATCGTCAGCGCAGACGGCTTGCCATCGGTAATCATCACGATCTGCTTCATATCCTTGCGCTGGCGGGCAAGCACACGCTGCGCCACGCGCAGCCCTTCCCGCGTGTTGGTGTAATGAGGGCCAACCTTCACCCGCGCAAGCTGCGATACAGGAATTTCTTCAGCAGAGTCGTGAAACAACACCAGCGAAAGCGAGTCGCCGGGAAACTGCGTGCGGATCAGATGTGAAAGCGCCATGGCCACGCGCTTGGCCGGAGTGAACCGGTCTTCGCCGTACAGAATCATCGAATGCGAGCAGTCAAGCAACACAACCGTGGCGCACGAGCTTTCGTATTCGCACTGGTGCACATGCAGATCGTCGTACTCCATGTTCAGCGGCAGCCCGATCCCCTCGCGCGCAATCGCCGAGCTCAACGTTGCAGTAGTGTCCAAGTTCAACGTGTCGCCAAACTCGTAGCGCCGCGACGCTCCGTTGGCCTCAACTCCTGTGGCCCAATGCCGCGTATCGTGGCGGCCGTAGCTCGACTTGCCCAGCGAGCCCATCAAATCACGAAGTGCTTTGAAGCCAAGAAAATCAAGACTCTTGTCCGTCACTTCAAAGCGAGCCTCGCCCTCCTGCCCGCGTCCCTGGCCGTTTCCTTCGCGCTTCGGGCCTCGCGGACCGCGGGCCGAGATGTAGTTTTCCCGCTCCATCCGCTCGATGAGTTTTTCAACGAGCTCATCCAGCTTGCCTTCCGCCTTCAACTGGTCCAGCTTCTGCCGCAGGTCTTCGTCGAAGAAGTCCCCGTTCTCGATAGCCCTGCGCAAGGCCTCGCGCAGATCGTCCATCGTGTGCTCGAGGTCCGGAAAATCCGCGTAGGGGTCGCGAAATCCGGAGTCAAGCATGTAGTCGGAGAGCGCGTCGAGCAGATCCTCCATGTCGATTTCGGAGGCCATGTCGCCCTTGTATTTGGTGTATTCAGTGCGTCTCACATGCCCTCCGATCCAGCCCGTCAGAGCCTGACTCCGTTGATTCCGTTCCCATCACCGAGGGTGCCCCCGGTCTCGATTCTGAGACCGGGGAAAGTCAATCGCACGCGCTCAGTTGTATCCGCCGCGCGGCGAGCGGCGGGCTCGTTGCCAGTCCTCGAAATCTACCTCGAGCTCTGCGCGTTCCGGTCCCCGCTGCGGCTTTTCGTTCGCGGCAAACACGCGCTCCTCGCTGCGGCTCAGCTTGCGATGGGCCACCAGGCCCTCCAGCAGGAACTCCGCCGCCGAAACCACCTTCGGCGCTTCATCTGATTTTGTAATGCCCAGCGGCGCAAGTTTCCCGATGAGCCCCTGAATCTGCTTGAGGTCAACAAGCGCGGCGGCCGCGGGATGATTGTCATCGAGCCCAACTGTACCGCCCAGGTTGAACCATTGCTCAATCTGCTGGGTATCCACCCCGGCAAACACGCGATCGAAGATTTTCCCCACCGCCTTGCGAATCAGTTCGCGTACCACGGTGTCGGCGCCCTTCATCTCGCCTTCGTACTCCAGCTCCAGCTTGCCCGTCATGCCCGGCATGGCAGCATAAATGTCGCTCACGCGTGGCACCGCATGCGGCTCCTCGTTCATCAGCGCGCGCCGTTCCGCGTTCGAAACCACCAGGTCCAGCGTGGCGATCGGAAACCGCTGGCTTACGCCGCTGCGTTTGTCCACCTTCTTGTCTTCGCGCGCAAGAAACACCACCTGCTCCACAATCTCGCGAATGTACTCCGGAACCTCAATCGGCGCGGCTCCCCGCTCGGCCCATGTTTCCTGCGCCGTGATGGCCATGCCCTCTTCAATCGTCTCCGGATAGTGCGTACGGATCTCCGAGCCGATGCGATCCTTGAGCGGCGTCACAATCTTGCCGCGCGCCGTGTAGTCCTC
>PLST01000190.1 GCA_003164255.1 Acidobacteriaceae bacterium
CGCCTTATAGAACTTCGGATGGCAGTACTCGGGCTTCCCGTTGTATTTGCAGTCGGGCTCCTTCGTGCCATCCCAGGAGAGGTAATTGACGACGAACAGATCGAGCAGCCCGTCGTTGTTGATGTCGACCCATGCGGCGGCCACTGACCAGAGCGGTCCATATTGTTTGTCGGGATGAGCGAGGCCTGCCTTTTCAGTCACGTCGGAAAACGTGCCATCGCCGTTGTTGTGGTAAAGAGTGTTCCGGTAGACACCGGCCACGAAGATGTCGCCGTAGCCGTCGTTGTCGTAGTCGCCGATGGCCACGCCTACGTCGAACCCCGTTCCCTTGAGGCCGGCTTTTTCTGTAACGTCAGTGAATGTCCCGTCGCCATTGTTATGGAAGAGGCGATTCCAGTACTTCGGCGAATCCTTCTTGAGGGTGTTGATGTCAGCACCGTTGGTGAAGAAGATATCGGGCCTACCGTCGCGGTCGTAGTCAAACACCGCTACGCCCCCGGCCATGGTCTCGGGAGCATGCCGCTGCGGGCTCTCGCTGCTGTCGAGCGTGAACGCGATGGGGCGCGGCGAAAAATGGATGGGCGACGAGGGGCGTTCCTGGGAAAACGCTCCTGTAAGACCGAGGAGAAAGCCGCTGTACGCGCACGAGCATAAATGAACAAAATTGCGCCGCGTCATCTTCGACGAAGCCGCAGACGCAATCCTCTCCGAAGCTTTTGACATCTGTTGCAAGAAACTCTCCCTTGGTGGCCAAGCCCAACTTGATTTTTGGTAAATCTTCGGTTTCGCAGCCGGAGCTTTTCCGGCGGCCTTTATGGCGCAGCTTGATCGTGCGGATTGTCTCCCGCATTCCCAGAGGGGCTCTGCGAGTCGCGGTTACCCAGTTTTTCAATCGCCTGCTTCTCCCGTTCCGCATCTTCTTTTCGCCCCGCAGCGATATAGGCGCGAAGCAAATCCCAGTGCGCCCTGGCGACTGTGGGATCGATGTCGCGCGCGGTTTCCAGTTCCTTGACACCATCGCCAGCGTTGCCCTTGGCCACGAATGCCTCTCCGGCAAGCATATGAGGCGAGGCGCGTTTGGGGTCCAGCTTGATCGCTTGCTGGGCAAGAGCCAAAGCATGATCGAAATCGCGCTTGGCGATCAGTTGCTCCGCAAGCCGGACCCGGGCGAGCACATGGGACGGCGAGATTTCCAGCTCGCGCTCGAACTCGGCCACGCTTTCATTCGGATGCAACTGCACCAGATAGGCACCATAGAGATAATGGACGCCAGGCTCATTCGCGTAGTTTGTCACGAGTTGCTTGAGTTCCGATTCGGCGTTTTCGTAATGCTGCGTTTGCACATCCAGCACGGCCCGGCCGGCAAGATGGACCAGTTCGACCCGGTCCGGCGGCACCTCTGAGGGCAAAAGAGGCAAGCGCAGGCCGGCGAGCCCGGCAGGTTCTGTAAGCGCCGGATCTGGCGCGCCGTTCGCGAGCATCCGCTGGAGCATGTCTATGCTTTCGTCGTACCGCTCGAAGCGTGTGAGCAAGACCACAACGTCAAAGTAGACCGATTGGATTAACTCGTTGCGGTCTCCCATGCCCGCTGCCATGGCGCGCTCAAAATGATCCAGGGCTCGCGGGTACGCCCGCAATTGGAACTCAGAGATCCCGAGCAGCGCCCACGCTGGACCAGCATCGGGACGAAGCGTCACGAATTGCCGTAGTACATCGCGCGCATCAGCATATTGCTGCTTTTCGTACAGCAGCGTGCCGAGAAACCACAAGGCCTGTTCCGAGTCGGGCTGTTCCGTGATAGCGCGACGGAAAAGCCGGATGGCCTCGTCGTTGCGATTCTCGTCACGCGCCTTTTCGGCTGCCTGGAGCAATTGATCGAAACTCTGCCGGGCCGGCGAGGAGGGAGTCTGCGCAGCGACGATCAAGGACGGAAAGGCAAATGCGGCGAGAGAAACCGTAAGCAGCGCCTGGCGAATCAATGGGCACTCTCCCGGTTGATTTCGTCGAGTTTCTCTCGCGGCGACTCCATCACCTCTTCCTTATTTTTTAGGGCGAGAAACGCATCCGACTCGGCCTTCGCTTCCTGGGTTCGGCCCAGCTTGCTGTAGACCATCGCCAGATGAGAGCGAATAAGCGGGTTGCCCGGCGCAAGCTGTTTCGCTTTCTCGAGCTCCGCCGCGGCCGCGTGCAGATCTGCATTGGCGAGGAAAATGCGCCCAAGCAAGTGATGCGCCTCTGCGTCGTTGGAATCAACAGCGACTGCCCGTTGCGCCAGGGCGCTCGCCTCGGCACGATCGTCCTTCTCCAAATCGGACCCGGCCAACGCGACCAAAGCAGGCACATGGTCCGGTGAAATCTTCAGTTCCTCCCGGTACTCGCGTTCAGCTTCCGTCCTGTTTCCTTCAAATCCGTAGAGCGTGCCCCGAAAGTAGTGAATCTCCGGCTGCGTTCCGTAGCGCGATTCCAGCCGTGCAGCGTATTCATCCGCGCGCTCGAAATCCTTGGGGGACTGCGCCGCATAGAGGGCGGCTTTGCCTGCCAGCCAGATACGCTCGCGTTGTTCGGGAGGGTAGTTTTCCGGAAGATAGCTCATGCGCAACGACGCCAGCCCCATCGCCTCAACCAGTTCTGGATTTTCGCCGAGACGCTGCGCCAGCGGAGCGATCAGGTAGAGCGACTCGACGAACCGTCCGTCGCGCGTGAGCAGAAGTGCAAAATGATACTCGGCAACATCGCGAAGCTCGCGAGTTCCTGCCCAACCCGCGCCGGCCCACGCGCGGAATTGTGCCAGCGCGTCGTTGTACTTGCCGGTCTCGAAGTTGCAGAGGCCGAGGAAGGCATATGCGGGACCGCGGTGGGAGGTATTGACGAAAAGGTGCTGGAACGCGGCAGTGGCTTCCGGAAAGCGATCCTGGTCGTAGAGCAGGCTGCCCAGATACCACCATCCGTCTTCCCACGACGGCCGCAGTTTCGTTCCCTCGCGGTACAAGCGAATTGCATCCGGCACTCGTTCCTGGGTGCGAGCGGTTTCGGCTTGTTTGGCAATTGTCTCGAAATGGTCTGGAACCGTTGCAGCGGAAGCGGCCAGAGAGAAGCAGATTACAAGAACGGAAAATAGAGGCCGCATAAAACAATCATAGCTGGGGCGGCCTGATAGACCGCCCCAGCCAATTGGTTGAGGGTTAGAATTCGTACTTGGCCGAAAGCTCCAGAATGCGATGGCCGAAGTTGGTATCGGCGTAGCCGAAAACATCGCAACTTGGGCCGGGGCAAGCTGCACCGTTCGCGCTCGTGGCGTTGGACAGGTTATGCGCAGCAGTGGTATCGAAGCTCAGCGTGGTGTTGGGATCTCCTGAATTGAACGACAGCAGGTCGTGGTTTATGAAGTCCTTCGCGGTAAAGCGGAGCTTCAGAGTCTGGTGCTCGGTAATCGCGAAGCTCTTTTCCGCCGCCAGATCGCTGTTCCAGTACATGGGACCGGTGTAGCCGGGCATACGTGTATTGCCAATTCCCGAACCTTGCGTCGGGTAAGCGAAGCAACTGGGGTTGGCAAACTGATGCGCCTTCAATCCCAAGGACGCATTGCAGGTCATGACCGGAGCTACGGTGACATCCGGCGAACCGACACTATAGACACCGTTCGGGCCGTTCTGGAGGTTGTAGTAATAGTTGCCAGCCGTCGCCGACAACTGCGCGCCGGACTGGAGCTGGGTGATTCCGGAGAGCTGGTAGCCGTTGACGACGCCGTTCAGGAAGTGGTTGGCGAGGTGCGTCTGTGGCGTCGAGAAAACGTAAGACGCGTTGAAGACATTCTTTCTGCTGATGTTGAGGACCGTCCAGTACTCGCTCGCGCCATAGTCCTTGAAGCCGCCCGAGGTTGTCGGGTTTCCCATGTTCTTGGACCAGGCGTAGTTGAGGCTGATGGTGGACCAAGAGGACGTGTGCGTCAGCTTGGTCTGAAGCGAATCGTACTGGGATCTTGTGTCGCTCTCGTTCGCGGTGATTCCCTGGTAATAAGGGAAAGGACGGAACAGCTGCTGGCACTGTGCATCGTTGAGGCGCGTGTTTATTTGATTAATGGTGCCCACGACGCCCGTATCAAGATTCGCACAAGTTGTAGTGACCGAGGCCGCGGTCATGGCTCCGATCGGTACCGCATTTAGATTGACGCCACTTTGGCCCTTGGCAGAGAAGTTCCCGACGTACGAGAATTCGGCCATGAGCTTTCCAGGGAACTCCTGATCGACGTTGAGACTGTAGGTAACGGTGTACGGTTGATCCTGGTCCTTCGTGTCCAGCACTGTGATGGAACTGTTGGCCATATTGGTCGGGGTGCCAAAAACGACGGAGGGCGCGCAGTTGCCATTTCCGTGACCTAGCGTAGACCCTGACCCCGCCGTGTAATCAACCCCTCCGGGCTGCTCGGCCGCGCATGAATTGGACGTTGAGCCGGTGCTCTTGAACTGATCGACGTCTTCCCAGGTTGCGGCAGTGCCCGGAGCACTCCAGCCGACCGACCCCATCGCGGTGTTGGCTGCACTCAAATGGGCGTCCTGCAGGTTGACCGCGTAGCGGTACATTCCCCAGCCTCCACGGACGATGGTCTTGCCGTTGCCGTAGACGTCGACAGAGGCGCCGAGGCGAGGCGAGTAATCCAGGAAGCTTTCGGTTGCGCCGGAGAGGGGAGTGCCGGAGTTGATGCTGTTCCACGAAACACCCGGGTTCTGGGTGCTGCCAGTTGCCTGGGCGGCATACTGCGTTGGGCTAAAGACAGCGATTCCGAATTGGTCGCCGGCGGTCGGCGATCCGAAGTGCTCGAAACGCATGCCGTAATCGAGGGTCACGCGACTGGTCAGTTTGTAGTGATCGGTGGCGTAGAAACCGACTGACGTCTGGGCCATGTGCGCGACCGGTGGAAGCGCCTGTTCGTAATAGCCCTGGCTGGCGCCCATCAGGATGTCGGCATAGTTGTTTTGCGAGTACGTCCGGCTCCAGAAGCCGTATCCGAAGACGCCCTGGTACTGGCTCCAGGCGTCCTGCGCGTTGTAGATGTTCTCCCAAATGAAGCCGAATTTCATGGTGTGGGTCCTGAAGACTTTGGTCAGGTCGGCACCGGTGCTTGGGATACCCTTCTCGGCGTAGAAGACCGGGTGATAGTCNNGCCTCCACCGTCAAAGACGGCGAAAAGACGTGCAGGAAGTTGAGCGTATAGAGATCGGAAGTGTTGGCGCTGAGGTCCTGGCTAGGCGCGGGAACGACCCAATTTCCCGATCCCACCCACAAGCCGAGGGGCTCGATGGCGGACTCCCGCTGGCGGCTCCAGCTAATGTAGGCCTTGGTGTTTTCGCTGAAGTTCATGTCGAATTTCGCCAGGTTCTGGTTGGAGTTCTGAGACTCCTGCACCGGCGTGACGTAGTTCCACCCGGACAAATTCGGAGCGGCGAGGTTCGCCACCGGGAGGCTGTCCTGGAGCCACAACTGCGCATTTGGATCGATGCAAGCTGCGTTCATGGTGCCGTTGGTAATCGTGCATCCGGGGCGCTCGGCGAGCAGACCGGCATCGGTCGGCTGCTGAGGAACGCTCGCGACTCCGTACCGTCCGGCAATGGTGTAGTCCGGTTGAGTGGCCCCGCCCCAAGCGGGAGAGCCCCAGCTGCCCATAGGACTGAAGTCGCCGGTTTTGATCATGTTTGCGGTCGGCAGAAAAGCGTCGTTGATACCGCCGTCGATCAACTGCTTGTATTCCTCGAAGGCCTCGTGGAAGAAGAACTTCGTTTTGCTGCTGGAGTTGAAACGGGTGTGGGGGATGATCACCGGGCCGCCCACGGTGAATCCGGGATAGTAATAGTGGTTCGGAATCAGCAGATATCCGGGGGTGTAGCCGTTAATGACCTCTTGCTGCTTGTTGTTGGATTCCTCGGCGTTCAGAGCCGAATTGCGGGCAAAGAAGTGGAAATCGCCGTGGAACGCCGAACCGCCGGACTTGCTGAGGGTGTTGATCACCACTGGGCCCTTGGCGTTGTCGGCCCCGTAGTTTGAGGTCATAATCTGGATTTCGGAGATCATGTCAGGGTTGGGATTGACCGGTGTGGCGGAGCCAGGTGCGCCTGGATCCTCGACGTTCTGACCGTCCTGGTTGATCGAGAGTCCCGTGCCAGACTGTCCATTGATGCTCACGGCCGCCATGCCGCCAGCGCTGCCATTCACCGTGAAACCGTTGATACCAATAATCTGGCCATCGGAGGCCGGCCGGTTGGTGCCGCTGAGCGTGATCTGCGCGGAGCCGGGAATGATCCGGAGGATCTCCGTGGCGTTGCGGCCGATCAGGGGCTGTTTCTCCAGGTCTTCCGCCGTGATGGTCTCAGCCTTCGCACCGGAGTCGATAATGTCGATCTGCCCGGCGCTGGCGCTGACTTCAACCGTTTCAGATTGGGCGCCGACTCTGAGTGCAATGTTGAGGGTCCTCACGTCCGAGGCGTTCAGGACGATTCCCGAGCCCTGCCACTTCTCAAATCCGGTGGCATCCACCGACACGCTGTAAGTCCCGCCCGGCAACTGCGATGCAGAAAAGAAACCAACCTTGTTGGTGGTCAATTGCTGGATGATCTTGGTGGCGTCGTTTTGCACGTTGACCTTGGCGTCCGGGATAACGGCTCCGTTGGAGTCCGTTACGGTGCCCGATAGACTTCCGAAAATTGACTGTGCGGATGCTGTCGAAGACCCCAGCAGCACGAGCCCAAACACGGCGATCAAACAGGTCAGGTAACCCGCCATGATGCCTCTGGCCATCCTTGCGTGACGATCAGTAATCATTGTTTTCTCCATAGTTCACTGGCTCCCAATAGATCCTTTTTTTCTTTGCCTAATGCGAATTCTCGGGCCTAGGTGCACCCGATCACAGCTTGATCGATGTAATCCAGCCCTCATCTGTGACCCACAGCAGCTCTGGGTGCACTTTTATTTAGCGCGATAATCGACACGAATCCTGCGCGCCGCAAAGGACGCTAGTAAAGTTCAATCTTGTACGGAATCGTTAAAGATTGTACATCATTGAAAACAAGTGACGTACGCAACTTGATTCAGTTGTTACACGGGGCTAGAACATTGCGAATTCGCAGAGAGGCGCACGCTCCCAAAGTTCTATCCCGAGCTCCATCAATAGGTGGAGAGGCCCCCAAGCGATAGTTGTGCGGAAAGGCTGGCGCCATGAGCGGCAATTGGATAGTCCACCCTTTTTGGCCCATTGATTGCTCTGTTGGGCGAAAGTCGTCGCTTTGGTTGCGCAGACGACGCCTGAAACTTCCGCCAGGAAACGGCTAAAAGGGAAGGAATGGTCGTTTCACTGGGATTCGTCGATTACCTCGATACCCGAGACGGTCGCGTTGTTCACAACGGGCTCAAATGTGAGATTGAGCTTCCCTTGTGCGCTCGGGCTCATGTGATGGAAGGTCATGCTTAACTCGTGGAAGCTTCCCGCTTCCTTGAAGATGTCAAAGTTGTCGAGCATGGTTTGCCCGTTACACATAACCTTGAAGATCCTGCTGCCCACACCCCCGCGGCCTGGCGCGCTGGGGCCGAAATAGAACTCGACGAAATGAAGAATTACGGTGTATTTATCTCGCGTGTCGACCGGAATCGCATAGGTGAAATGTCCAAACCGTTCTCCGGCGAAGAGATCCGGATCGGCAGAATCCTGGAGTGGATGTGTTTGAGGAGCCATCCGTCCGTACATGAAGTAGTCGTCCGGATGCCAGAACCGACCTTCGGAATCCGTCATAGGCGTGGTTTGCATGATGATCCGAACCGGAAGTTGTGCATGCGGCACACCCGGCAGAATCTCTATCGCGTTCAGCGTGGGTGTTCCGGTTGCGCCCGAAAACATAATGCCAATAGAGCCATCGTTCCCGGGGGAAACATCGCGAAAAACGCGCTCATCGGCAATCTCTTCCCCCAGGGCATCCACGTTAATGTCGAATCCCTGCATTGCCGTTTTGCCATTAATCCAAACGTTGAAGGAACTCGACTCGTTGGACCGTACCTCGGTGGAAAAGAACAGATGTACCTCGTAGATACCTGGTTTCAGCGGAATACTGTAGGTGAATTCTCCGCTGCGGGAATGCTCGAAAAGGAATTGATCACTGGTTCTGGCGACGATTCCCGGGGTTCGCTGCCAGCCGCCCCCACCCATTGAATATTGATCGGGGTTCCACACTCTCCCGGCGCTATCGGTTCTAGGAGGCCCGCTATACCCTGCCATGATTCGGATCGGTGGAGCGCCCCCTTCTGATTGGGACGGCGTTGGAAGCAAGACAGATTTCAACCCGCTGCCGAGCGTTGCACGCGCTGAAGGCACCCGCGTATGAAGGTACAGGTAAAGCACTGACCCTGCTATTGCAATCGCAACGGCGACCGCTGCGAACCTCCAAAGTGGGAAGGGCCGAGCAGGTGGATGCGAATCGTTGCTCGCTGCTTCCGATTCAGGCTTGGGCGCGAGATTCGGAGCAGCCGGCCAGGGTTCACCCGCAGCTTTGTGCGTGAATACCGGGATATAGCTTCCTGAGGGAAGCGTCACCTGGATCGGATGATCTCTCCCCTCCGTCTCGTAGAACGTGGCCAGGCGCTTTCGAAGCCGGTGCGTCTCGACCCTCGCGATCGCGTCATCCGCGGCGTTGAATACGGTCTTGGAGCGCCCCAGGACATCGGTCGCAATGTTGTATTCGTTGATTTGGTCCAGTTCGCCGGAAAAAAGCTTCTCCCCCATGTACTGGAGCAGCTGTGACAATCGTGGCCATCTGGCCAGCGCTTCAACAGCGCGCGTCAATTCAGCGCGTTCCGCCTCAGCGTGTTGGGCCGCGGGACCTAGAGGCATGACCACCGATCGAGGAGAGATTCCGGTACAACCTTTTTCGTAGCTAGATCATACAACTGCCTGTCATGGCTCGCAACATTCACTTGGAGCAGCGATGGTGAATCCAGGTGTGGGCCCCCTCAATGTCCAGGCCTGGCCTATATAGGGGGCAGGCGCCTTTTTGGTGTCCGGCAATCAGTTTGGTTCTACCGGCGGGAGGCGCCGCGTAGCGAGCCTCACTTCTTCCGGGGGAGCTGTCAAAGGCATTGGCAGTTCCAGCGTTCCCAGGTGCCCACTCAACACATCCACGATTCCGAGTCGCACCGATGTCGCCGTTACCGGCACTTCAAATTCCTGATGCGTGCGTAAGCCGCCGATCTGGGTGTCCTTGTAGGCCGTGGCGTTCAAAGTTGTTGCCGCCTCCAAGGCATATTGGCTCAGCACGGTGCCTTTGTCCCCGAAAGCCACCGCCATCAAGACCAGATCCGTGGTATGGTTCGCGCCCTTGTTTCCGAATCGCAGTTCGGGAGCTGCAATCGCATAGTCGACGGAATACCGTTGCAATGGAATGAGGGGTTCTTTCGCTTCCGGACTACCTGCTGAAGCAGGGTTCGCGGCTTTGTGTGGCTTGCCCAAGGGGACAACCCGAGCCGCGAAAACCATCTGTCGTGCTTGCGGCAATCCTTGCTGCATCGCGGCCGAATTAATTGCAACTTTCAAGTCCGACTTGGCAGACGCCGTTTGCTGGTCAATGGCGTAGTAACCACGCCGGTTCGCCACGCGGTATCCCTTCTTGTCGAGCGACACCTTGACGCTCCTGAAAGCTCCGTCGTGCGTCTGCTTCTTCGGCGAATAGGTGAGCAGGTAATAGTGCGAGCTCAGATCCGCCGCCGTTTGCATCGCTTTCGTCAGGTCATTTGTGTTTTCGAATGCTTTCCCGCCGGTCTCGCTCGCCACCTGATCCATCGCCGCATTTACCATCATCCGGTCGTTTCTCAGTTGATCGACTCTCTGGTCCAAGGCGCTCGGCGCCACAATGGAGCTCGCCTGATTCGTCCCCCCAACCGACACGTGCGCTATGGCCGGCGCTGCAGATCCAGGCAGCCCCATCGTGGAGGGATTCAGAGCCTCGTCGATGCCAGGTTGAACTTGCACCGCCAACCCGCGCGCGTTCACCGGATACACGGCGATGTGCGCTTCCGCCAGAAGATTTGCGGTCTTCCGAACAAGATCGGAATACGTCCTAGAGATAAGAGACAGGTTCGATGTATCGACGTTGGGCTTGTCATTGGCGACAAAAGTCAGGGGAAAGGATCCCGACAGCCAGATCAGGCTCTTTCTTCCCGGGGTCGCTTGAAGATAGTGTGCCAGCGCGGCAAAGCCGTCGGTGGTGATGAGAGCGCGCCGGTTTAGTTGGGATGCATCCTCGGTGGCCTGTTGACTTGTGAGATTTTGTACGGAGTTCTCCGCGTTGGGATCGGTTTGGGCCGCCTCCTTGAAGGCCTCGACAAGGCTTCCCAGATCCGTTCTCTGAAGTTCGGAAGAAATCCTTGGCCGTGCGCTCTTGCTGCTAAGAGTGGCAAGAAGAAGATTCTCGTCCGTGGTGAAGCCTTGCAGCATTTCCAGGCGTTCGGTCAGCAAAAAGAGAGCGAATCTGGTTCCAGCCGGCTTGGTTCGCATAAACTTCGTCAGCTGCCGTATGGCATCCTGCTGATCCGCAATATCAGTATTGAGAAAGTCCAGCAGGATAACAACCATGGGCTGATCTGCCGTTGTATTGTCGTTGTTGTTGAAGATGTTCGAAGGCGGCGGAGCGCTTGCCACGGGCTTTGCAGGCGCGACCGCGCTATTGCCGTATTCGCGGAAAGAAGCAAGTTCCTGCGGCACTTCGTTTTCTTTTACCTGGAAATCGTCTTTTGCAAGGCCTTTAATCGCCTGTCCCTTGGAGTCGGTTACCACCGCATCCACGGTCACCTCTTCCACACCGACCTTGAATGTGGGCAGATTTTGAGCCTGCCCCGTGTCTTGCGCATTCGAGCTCGGCGAACCCGAGCCTCCCGATTTTGCGTCCTGGTTGGATACAGTCGAGAGCTCCATTGGGGCGCGGTTTTCCGTTCGAACCGGAGCCGCGAAACCGCTTCCCGGCGCTTTTTCAGCGGTTTCGGAGACTTGCTCCGGAGAATCGTCAGCGGTCTCGTCGGTTGAGGACGCGGTTGGTGCATTCAGATCCGGCGCATCCGAATTCATGGCCAGGTATCTTGTCCGCTCCTCGGTGGTCATCTGCGGCAGATCGTAGAGATTGAGCATGGTTCCGTCGACTACCGCAAGCCGGCGCCCGTCCGGCGACACGGAATAATTCTCATTCTTCAAAAACGCGGTCTTCGCTTCTGTCTCCAGAAGTTCTTTTCCAGTCGCCGCTTCCAATACCCTGATTTCCTGTTGCACATCCGGCCAGCTTGGCTTGTCGTCGCTCGGTGCAGACTCCTTCCCATCGCGATTCGGGGACACCGTACCGGCAACAATGCGGCTCCCATCGTCACTGCTCAGAACCGCGGGATCAAACTGGCGTCGACTCCATCGCTGCCGCCAAAGCGGATGACCGCTAAGAGTGAACACGCTGACGCTGTAAGCATCGTCGTTCGGCGAGCATCGCCCAACCAAAAGGGTCTTATCGGTCGGAAACAGCAGATCCGGCTTGCAAGGCGATCGCACCTGCATCAAATCCTTGCGTTGATTCTCGCTCTCTCCAAATCGAACCAGCCACGTCTGGCGCACGGGATTATGGACAGAATCGGCATAGCCCGAACTGACTGGCGCCATTTCGACGACTGCAGGTGCTACATAGGCTTTCTGTACCGCGAGCGTATCTACATCGCGAATCTCGATCTTAACCCTATTTGGGTTTTGTTCATGTTGCTCCTTGTTCGTATTCGCCTGAATGCGTGACTCGAGAATCAGCTGTTTCCGATCCACAGTGATTCCGCTCCAAAGCAAGTCGTCCGGCGACGAATACAAGAGCTTCTCCTGCAGGTCAGAACCGACCAGATAAATATTGTTCGACCGGCGCACCAGAAAACGACCATTCCCCATTGGCCACAAGTATCTTCGATAGTCATATAGGTACCAGTCTGCTTTTGCAGTCACCTGGTTGTTGCGAAGATCGATCACCATGGCACGAACCTGGTGGCAGGAGTTGGCGGACGTGCAGTCCTGACGGCGCTCCAGCAGCCCCTGCGCACTGTGCGCATTGAAGGTGAACAACAGGTGATCGGAATCAACAAAGCTCAGGCTCAGATTGTATCTCTCCGTGAACCGGTTGAGCGGAGACAGGCCTGAATAGCCAACGATCGAGAGATCAACTTGCGCGTCGGGCTGAGCTGGCTTCATCTGCCCGGCTGCCCCTCTTGAATCAGCCAGACAAACTAGCACAAAAAGGCCCAACAGGGCCAAGTGTGGCCGAATCTTTGTCATGATTTATAGATTACTCCGGAAGGCGCGTTGAAAGCCGCGAATACCGTCACAGCGTAACGTTGACGGCCGGCTCTACCCGAGTATTAGTTGATGTAATTCTTTCTTCAGCAGTACCAAAAGAAATGGAGCAGACAGGCGTCTGCTCCACTAAGAGTAGGTAAAAGGAACTAGCTGCAACCGCTCGTTGACCCGCAGCTCATGCAGCGGTAGCAACTGCCATTGCGCACCATGATAGCGCCGCAGGTTGAGCAGCTCGGGGCGTCACCCATCTCGTACATTTCCCGCATGGCGTCGGCTGCGTGATAAATGCCGCGGTCCTGCATTTGGGGCAGTTGCTCGGGGTGGGCCGTCGCTGACCAGGACTTGGCGTCAGGTGCAATGCCGCCGCCACCGGACTGGGTGTTGGCCTGGCCGCCGCCGCTCACCTGGTTCAGACGGCGAGCCACTTCTTCCGCCAGTTTGGCCAGATGCTGCTGCGAGGCTCCCCCTTCTTCCTCGCGCTCGTTCTCCTCAAGGATGCTCGGCGAGGCGGGCAGTTGCGGCGTCTTGGGCGCGAGGCCGGCGAACAGCGTGAGTTGCTCGCCCGACAGGAAGCGCAGGTTGAGCCAGCGGAAGATGTAGTCCATCAGGCTCTTCGCGTAGCCAATCTGCTCGTTGCCGGTCCAGCCNNTTCTCGCACAGCACCTTCAGCGGAACGCCGTGCTGCAGCGCCAGCGAGATCGACGTGGCAAAGGCGTCCATCAGTCCTGAAACCGTCGACCCCTCCTTCGCCATCTTGATGAAGATTTCGCCCGGCTGTCCGCTGGGATAGAGTCCCACCGTGATGTAGCCCTCGTGTCCGGCGATCGAAAACTTGTGCGTGATTGACGCGCGCTCCTCCTGCAGGCGATGACGCACGGCGCGCGGCGGTCCATTGGTGTCCTGCACTTCTCTCACTCCTTCGACCGGCTTTTCCGGCTTGGTGGTCAGCACCATGAAGGCCGACGTTTTGGCCACATCGTCCAGCGCTTTCTGGAAGGCCGCTGCGGCCACGCTCAGTTGCTTCGCGGTCACTTCAACCTTGTCGCCAGACTTGGCGTCGAGCGCCTTCAGGTCGGCCTCGGCCGCGGGCTGCGCGGCCGCCAGGTGCCCAAGCACACGGCTGCCCACTGCATCGAGCGCTGAGGGTTCCTTCTTGGCGTCCATGCTGACGTTCAGCGGCTGCGTTCCCTTGGAGCCGTCGCGATAAATTGCCACCGCCTTGATGCCCTGCCGCCAACTCTCCGCATACGCCTCGGCCACGTCTTCCACCGTGGCTTCCTGCGGAAGGTTCACCGTCTTTGAGATGGCGCCCGACAAGAACGGCTGCGTCGCCGCCATCATCTTGATGTGGCCCATGTACTGGATGGAGCGCGTGCCCTTGGCCGGCTTGAAGCTGCAATCGAACACGGCCAGATGTTCGGGCTTGATGCCCGGCGCGCCTTCAATGGTGCCCGTCGCATCAATATAGCTGACAATCGCGTTCACTTCCTCGTTGTCGTAGCCCAGCTTGAACAGCGCCGACGGAACCGTGTTGTTCACGATCTTGATCATGCCGCCGCCCACCAGTTTCTTGTACTTCACCAGCGCCAGGTCAGGCTCCACTCCGGTGGTGTCGCAGTCAATCAAGAAGCCGATGGTGCACGTCGGCGCGAGGACCGTGGTTTGCGAGTTGCGGTAACAATAGCGCTCGACGA
>PLST01000115.1 GCA_003164255.1 Acidobacteriaceae bacterium
CGGTCACTTCACCAGAGAAATACAGGATTACTCCTAGAAGAGCTGTTGTGTATATCTATCTTGATGCCGCTCTAACCCACTCCAAATGGGAACAAGAAAACGAGGGACTTGGGGACTGAGGGACGGAGGGCAGGTCAGGAGCGCGCCAGACGCAAATGATCGTCCGAATGTTCTGACCGGGGAACTCGTGCCATGGCATCACTGGCGCGCGAGTCTTTTGAGATTGGCATCGCAATTTGCAACTTCGCGGGCGACTCGATCGGGTTCTGAGAGATCGTACGGCGCGAGCAGATTCCGTTGTTTCAGCGTCTGCAGCTGATTGAGGCTCTGCTGAAACCAGTAGCGGGCTGTGCGCCAGTTGGCAATGGCCTCGGATGCAGGGGCAGCGGGCCGCGCAGCCAGACGCTTGAAGTCATTGCCGAGCGCCGACTGGGAGTGGGCAAAGGCGAGAACGCTGATGGAGGTACTTCCACGGCCGGCAGAGGCCAGGGTGGCAAAGATTTCGACGGCCCGGCGCCCATGCTGGATACCTTGGACCACATTTCCCAAAGAGGAGAGCGAGTTCCCCATGCCCATTTCGCAGAGACCCAGGTAGCGCATGGCCAGAGCATCGCGTGGATCGGCTGCGCTGAGCTTCTGGTATCCCGCGAACGCCTCCCGGTAGTTGGAGATCGCTTGTCGATAGTCGCCCTTCTGCTCGGAATACTTTGCGATCCAGTATTCGCTCTCCAGAAGGAACTCGCGAAGCTGACTGTTTTGAGGATCGGCCGCGACCTGCGCGGCGAGGATGGCGTGGGTCTTGCTTTGAAGCGCGATGGCGGAGGCCGGATCGCCTTGAATTGAGAGATCGCCGGCCATGTATCCGTAGACGCCCGCGAGCCGGGTTTGCACTTGATTTCTAAAAGCCTGCGATCCTCCTCGAATGGCTTCGCGGATGGCTGCGGATTTTCGATAGTAATTGAGCGAGCCGGCCACGTCGCCCTGGTCGGCCAGCAGGATGGCAAGGGAGAAGCAGACCCCGGCCAGTGTCTCCTGTGCCTGTGGATCGTCTTTGCGATCTACGGCCCAGGTTGTTGCGATGGCGTAGGCCTTGCGGTAAGCATCCGTGGCTGCGGCGAAGTCGAGGTTGTTTTCGAGAGCGAGACCGAGATTCATGTAGGTGGCCACCAGAGCCGCCTGATCGGAGAAGGCGCTGGGATGGTCGCCGGCCAGGTCAAGGCGAATGCGGAGGGCCTTGCGGTAGCTTTGGATGGCTCCGGCAGTATCGCCCAGGTTGGCGAAAAAAGGATTTCCCTGTACGTCGCCGACGCGCTGATAGGCCGTGGCCAGCTCGCGCTCAAGATCGGGCGAGCCAGCTGAATCCTGGGAAAGGGTGTCAAGATAGTGCGATGCTCTGTCCGCGACGATTCTGCGCGCCGGCGTTGAGCCGGGCAGGTCCTGGATACTGTCGTAGACGTCGAACAGGAGTGAGTTGGAAAGGCTGCGTACGTCGTTGAAGCGCCTTTCCGCGCGAGCCTCCTGCATGCGAGCGATCTGCGCTTCTCTTACGATGGCTACTGCGCCGGCAAGCACCATGAGAGCGAAAACCGACGCCACCGCAAGCGCGAATTTGTGGCGCTTCACGAATTTGCCGCTCCGGTAAGCAGCACTTGCCGGCCGCGCCAGAACCGGTTCGTGGTTCAGGTAGCGACGAATGTCGGCGGCCAGATCGGAGGGCGCGCCATAGCGGCGAGAGCGATCCTTCTCCAGAGCCTTCATGGCGATGCAATCAAGGTCTCCACGCAGCACGCGGGTCAGTTGTCCGGGCTCGGTGCTGCGCGCTTCCGCTATCGCGTTTGGGGAATGACAATCGCCAGTGACCCTCGTGCTCGGCCGCGGCGGTTCATCCTCGCGCAACTTGCGCAGTAACTCGTCGGGCTGTTGCTTCTGACCCTGTTTGCTTTCAAACGGCTCTCGCCCGGAAAGCAACACATAGAGAACAACTCCGAGCGAGTACACGTCGCTGCGCGTGTCGATATCCTGCACATTTACGTCAGCCTGTTCCGGACTCATGTATCCCGGCGTTCCAACGAGGTTTCCGAATTGTGTTTTGCGGGCGTCGCCGGCGATGGGATGCGTGACCGCCTTGGCCAGCCCGAAGTCGATGATGCGCGGCACCGGCTTGCCATCCACCTCAACCACGAGGATGTTTGCCGGCTTCAGATCGCGATGGATGATGGCTTTCTGGTGCGCGTGCTGCACGCCTTCGCAGGTTTCAATAAAGAGCTCGAGTCGATCGCGGATCGTGAGTTTCTTTCGATCGCAATACTCCGTAATCGGCAAACCGGGCACGTATTCCATCACGAAATACGGCTGACCCTGAGGCGTTGTCCCCGCGTCAAACACCTTGGCGATCGCCGGATGTTCCATGATGGCCAGCGATTGCCGCTCCGATTGGAAGCGTTCGACAACAGCCTCGTCGTACATGCCGGCCTTGATCATTTTCAAGGCCACTTGCCGGCGCACGGGAAATGTCTGTTCTGCCAGCCAGACCTGTCCCATGCCGCCTTCGCCCAGCTTGCGAATCAGTCGAAAGCGCTGCGCAAACTCTTGTCCTTCTTCCAGGGCAGCGATAGAGCCGATGCTCTCCAACTCCGCACTGATCATTTCGGCCATCGCGGAGGATTGCAAAAAGCCAGAGGGCACGTTGGCGCTCTGCGCGAGCAAGACTTCAACTTCTTTGCGCAGAGATGGATCGGAGGAGCAAGCCCCATCGAGAAAGGCAGAGCGCTGCTCCGGGGCTAGTTCCAGTGCCTTCTCGAGCACATCGCGAATCTGTTCCCAGCGCTCGGGTGTCATAGGTCGACCGCGTTGTTCATCTGGCGATGCAGCCAAAGCCGGGCCGTGGCCCAATGCCGTTTGACTGTAGTGGGCGAGAGATTCAGCGCACATGCGGTTTCATCGATGGAAAGGCCGCCGAAAAATCTCATCTCGACGATGCGGCTTTGTTGCCCATCGAGCCTGGCCAATTCGTTCAGCGCGTCGTCCAGAGCGATCATGTCCATGGTCGGCGTCTTGCCCGCCAAATCATCATTCAGCGAGAGCCGATAGCCTCCATCCCGCTTTGCGGCTCTTCGGCTGCGCGCGTGCTCCACCAGAATCTGTCGCATCAATTGCGCGCAGATGGCGATGAAATGCTCGCGGTTCTCGAACGGGCCTGTGCGCCGTTTTTCCAGCCGCAGATAGGCCTCGTGGACAAGGGCGGCACTTTGCAGGGTGTGGTCGGGACGTTCTTTTCGCAGGTAACGATGCGCCACTCGCCGCAGTTCGTTGTATACACGCGGGAATGCGGCGCGCAAGGCCTCGTTGTCACCGGCCTGCCAATTGGCAAGTAGCTCACTGAAAGTGTTGGACGGCAGTTGGGGCAACCAGCCCTCCGACTTGAGACCCCCGCGAAACGTTTGTCAACAAAGATAGGCGCACGCGGAGTCAATGTCAACCTATTGAAACTAAAGATCAATCGCCAGTAATTGCGCTGCGTATCTTGTCCCCGGCTGCGGGTTATCAAAGAAATTCTTTCGCTTCCCTGGTCCGATTTTCCTGGCGATTTCGCTTTAGCAGATAACAGGGCTTTCTGTACTTGCACCCGGGTTACACGAAGACATCTCTTCCCGGCTTCTTTCATTCGCGAATCGACTTTGGCGATCCCGGCATGTCTTTCTTCGCTTACCGCGAGCGCGAAGCAGCCAGAGGGACGGCAACGTTGGCGAACTACAAGGGCTGCAGAAGCGAATTGCCGGCTGCACCAGGCGGCAGTTTCAGAGTTTTAGAGAAAAGACACCGGAGAGGAGAGACGAAATGAAGATAAACGGGCAATACAAGGTTATCGCACGAATCGCAGGGCCGGGCTTGATGCTCGCCGCCCTTCTCGCCTTGGCACTGGCGCTACCAACCGCCTCGTATGCGGATGGCCTGACGGTTTATCCGGCCGCAGTTGAGGTCATGGCGTCGGGCGGAACAACAATCACCACCGTCGGAACTGTCACTGGAAACCAGTCCAACAGTTACGGCAGTTCATTCAGCACCGCGACCGCGTCTTATGCGGACGGAAGCGGAGTGGTGTCTGGAAATGGGTCGAGCAGTGGGGAAGGAACGTATCCGCCAGTATCAACCGGTTACGCTGGCGTGCAAATCTACTTTGAGTTGGTGGGTTCAGCACCTGGTGTAACGACTGTGCCCGTCATCTTCACATCAAACGCCACGACCTCTGCAAGTGCGGGTGTAGGCGCCGTAGGCTCGGCGACGGCCGGGTTCGATCTTTCCGGATATTTCGCCGATATTGCGTGCTCCGGTTATGATTGCAACTCCTCCTTATACCCATCATCCTTCGCAGGCACCAATTCAGCAGACCTCTACCCTAATGTCGTCGTTTATGACCTCTCAATCTACATAAGCGGCGACGCGGGCATTGGCACCGCGGCCAGTGGCACGGAGACTTGGTCCGCCTCTCTTGATCCGATGATCGAGATCGATCCGAGCTTCGCCGACGCCAGCGATTTCACGCTCGAAGTCAGTCCCAACCTGGCAGGCACAAGCACCACTCCCACTCCCGAACCTGGCAGCCTGCTGCTGCTCGGCACAGGGATGATTGGCCTCGCTGGGATGGTTCGACGCCACATGTGCAAGCAGACTCTTTGATTCGATATCGAAGGCCAGGGGCGAGCGGCCCGGTTCTTTGAGAAGCAAACTCGCCACGACAGGGGGCGCCCGGGGTCTCGGTTTTGAGACCCGAGAAGGCGCTACCCTCACGCCGCTGCAAGCCTGCAACGCGGGCGAAATACGGTAGCCCCGGTCGTGAGACTGGGGATATTGGAGCGGCTGCGCGCCTCAGCCCGCATCCGGAAAGACCACTCGCCGCCACACTGCAAGCCCTTCAACCCGGCTTTTCCCGCAAGCTACTGAATACGAGCCGTAAATGCTCCGCGCGGCTTCGCTGCGAATTTCACCTTTCAAAAAATGGGCGGGTTTGCGGCATGGCTGAAGCCAAGCCCTGATACAAAACGCGCGGTTGTTTTCCCATGGTTTCACTCTCCACCCCACGGACAAAGACCCGTCCGTGCGGACCCCGGCCTGGGCTATTTTCGTTTCCTCCCTCCGGGAGGGTTGCGGTTGTGCGGGGATTGATCGCGGCTTCGCCGCGGACTTGATTTCTCGAAAAAATGGGTGCGCGGCTTGCGGCATGAGTGTACTCATGCCCTGATACAAAACGAAAAGCAAAAGCAAATTAAAATGCGGGTCCTTCGACTCGTCCCGGCACGCCGGGACTCGCTCAAGATGACAGAACAGTGGTCAGTGGTCAGGGTCATGGGCCAGGGAAGCAGCTGTCAGCGGAGGGCTGCTCTCCGGTCACTGTCCACTGACAACTGC
>PLST01000077.1:0-2942 GCA_003164255.1 Acidobacteriaceae bacterium
TTGAGCCAGACACCGTAGTAGTAGATGGCTCGCTTGCGTGACTCATTCTGGCTTGATGAAGCCACGGCGGGGGCCTGCGTGCGTGACTCATTCTGGCTTGATGAAGCCACGCCTTGGACGGTTTGCTTGCCAACGGGCGTGGAGACCCCGCCTTGGACAGTTTGGGCCACCGGCCGAGCGTTGTCGCCGCTGCTGCTGGTCAGCACGGTCGTCCGATCTCCCACGCGCAAGGTTAGGCCGGACGTGACGCTGAAGGCATTGCGGTGCAGCGACCTGGCGTCGGTCGCGACACTCCTCGGAGCCGGCGCGACCGTGGCCTTCTCGCCGATGCTGAGCACTTCGCCGCGGATGTCGTATTCGTCCAGCTTCGCAAGCTTGAACGCGATCAGTCGTGGCGTCAGCGACGCGAACCGTGAAACCGCCGTCTCCAGCGCCTGCTTGGTCTTTTCGCTCTTCATGAACACAGTGACGTGACGTTTGCGCGCCAGATCGTAGACTTCCGTCGACCACCCGCCTTTGATCGCGCTGATGTCCAGCCGGCCATGGACTGGAATCTCGACGGTGTCGCCCGACTTGGCCTTCGCCAAGGCTACGTCGATGGAGAACGCCTCACCGTCTTTGGCGACCTGTGTGTTGAGACCCGCCACGGTGGGTATCAGAGGCCGGTCGAAGGGGATTTTGGCCACCTTTCCGTGCGCCTCGAAGCCCAGCACCTGGCGTGCCTCGTCCAAAGAGCCCAGCCTAACCTCCTGGCCCCTCTTGCCCCACCAGAACCAAATCGGCTTGCCTTGTGGTGGGTCATAGGTGTTTCCATCCACAACGACATTCTTGATGTTGCGAACCTCCGTGTAGTTGATGCTGTGCGCGTCCCGTCGCCAGTCCTTGATGAGGTTGTTAGCGAAGCGGATATTCCAGAGCTTCTCCCCCCCCTTGCTGTCCAGGCCTTGGGCGCGCCACCAGGTTGTGATGTTATCCACAAAGATATTGTCCTCGACGACCAAGTCCTCCATCGACCAGATGCTCAGCCCAGAGCCGTAATTGCTGTAGACGAGGTTGTTCGTCACCCGGCCGTTAGTGTTCTTCTCCAGCCAGATTCCGCCACCCTGGTTCTCGGCGTTGCGGCCGTGATTGGCGAACAAAGTGCAGCCAGTAATGACGAAGTGCGTATTCTGATAGTCGAACCACCAGCCTGCGCCGATGTTGTCGTAGCTGACGAGGTTCTCCACGCGGCAGTCGTTGGTGTTGAACAGTTTGCTCGCCGATGTGCAGTCCGCCACGCGCTCGCCGGAGCGGTTGCAGCGGCGCAGCAGGCAATCCTTGACGAGCAGCCCATTGACCCCTTGGGCGGTCATGCCGTTGCCCCAAGTCTCCTGGCAGATGACGCGGAGGAAAGTCACGTTCTCCGCTCGCCGCGTGGCGTTGTCGTCGAGCCGTGCATCCAGACCGCCGCCCTCGAATACACAGTCCTCGACGCGCCAATCAGAGCGCACCTGGGCTGTAGACTGCCAAATGTCCCGGCGCTGGTCCCGAAAGACGATGCCTCGCACAGTAATGTATGAAACACCGGGATCGCTCCTCAGCAGTGGGCCAGTCGCTGTTAAGACGGCGCCATGTCGCTTCTCGGCCTGGAAGACGATAGGTTTGGCCTTGGTACCCGAACGCTTAGGCAGCAGCGGTTCCGTGTACGAGCCAACCCTGAGAATCACCACGTCGCCCGCTTGAGCTGCGTCGACCGCCTTGGCAAGCGTCTTGAACGGCGATTGGCCTGACCCGTCGTTAGTGTCTGTCGCCGCCGGGCTCAACGGGTCCACGACGTAATCGGCACTCGTTGCGCGGCCGACGCTGATCAGCGTAAGGCTACAGGCCAAGATGATCGCGACGGTCCGTTGCATGATCGCCCCCCACCCGCAGTGACATCCTAGTGATGGGAAAATGATAGGAGATGTGATTTTTGCCGGCAGGGTTGATTCTAATCGGAGGAACTGCTGAGTCAAGCCGGAGGCGATAGATGTGCCCCGGGCTGCGCTGCTATGACCGAACGTTGGCGAAGCTTCAATCCTTTGCACTCTGTGGATGAATTGACTTCATCTTCGAGCAGTTGACCTGCTTCACCAGGATGTCTCCGCCGTAGCTGAACAAATTGACGGCGAAATTCTCCGGAACATACTTGCCGGCGGCGACTACGGCCTGGCGGTCGTTGGCAAATACTTCCACCAGATTCTTGTCGATGAATACCCGCAGGGTGAGGTCTTCGCCTTTCTTAAGTTCGAAAGGCGCTGGGGCATTTCCGACTTTCAAGGTCTTGCTTTCTGCCATGACGGCAACTCGCAGGCCGTTATCGCCATTCTTGTCGCACAGGACATCCATACCGAACTCTTTCGCTACGGGCGATTTGACCACCATTTCCAGTTCAAGAGCGTCGCTGCCAACTTCCTTGAGCCTGGCAAAGAATCGGGGGACACATTACTGATTTTCTGTCTTCTTAGCGTTGAACGGGTGAATCGGGGGACACATTACTGATTTTCTGTCTTCTTAGGCCGCCCGGCCTTCTTGGGTTTCAAGACACGTTCGACAAGACCCTCTAGCCGATCCAAGAACACTTCGTCGCCGAGCGGCCGCCCCGTCCGCGCGTGCTTCCGCACTTCTTCCACCTCGCCCTCCGGCCGCGCACTGTCAAGGAAAGCCTGCCAATCGTGGACCATCGCCAACAAGGGTGCGACCTTCACCAGAGAGTCGTCGCGCCCCGACAGGTGTGCCCGCGCACTGCTCCACAGCCAATCCTCAGCCCGCGCGACAAGTTTGGCCCGCACGGGGTTCAGTTCCACGTAGCGCGCCGCAGCCAACAAGTAGGGTTCGTCCATCACGAACGACGCGAATCGCCCCTGCCATAGGTAGCCGCGCCATTTCTCACGAAAGTTGATCCGCCGCGTATAGCGCCGATG
>PLST01000077.1:2982-3744 GCA_003164255.1 Acidobacteriaceae bacterium
AGTTCCAAGTAGGCTGCATAGTCGCCGTCGTTGAAAAACGTCTGTTGTCGCCGGTTCCCACGTTGCGTCACATGGTGAGGCATCCCGGGGATCACGATGCGTGCCAATCTTGCCATCCCCATAAACTACCAAACTATGCCTCTGCTGTCAAGAATTGGTATTGTGTCCCCCGATTCATCCCATGACCGACGACAGCGGCCGCGCCGAAAGCGGCCAGTGCTTCACCGTCCGCGGCGACGTGACCCGCATGATCTCGGGCCAGGCCCGCCAGGCCAGCGACGAGCGCCGCCGGGCCGCCGAGCGGCTGCTGGAAATGGGCGACCGCTACCGCTCGATGTCCATGATGGACCTCGTCGACGAGTGCAACCGCATCGAAGGCCGCACCCGCACGACCTACGACCAGGACGAGCGCATCCGCGCCGCCTTCAGCGGCTCGGCCCTCTCGGCCATCTTCACGCAAAACGTATCGGCCCAATTCCTGGGCGGCTACCTGGACGCCGAAGACACCTCGGTCGGCATGTTCACCGAGACCGACGTGCCCAACTTCCTGCAGAACGAGCGGGCCATCTACGGGAAGATGGGCCAGCTTCACAAGATCGGCAAGGGCGGCACCGCCGCCGACCTCGACACCAGCGACTGGAACGAGGTCTACAAGATCTTCCGCTACGCCGGAAAGTTCCTCATCGACGAGCAGGACTTCATCAACGATCGCTTCAGTAATGTGTCCCCCGATTCTTCAGGCCATCGATTTCATGCGTTGCG